>JBNGDP010000132.1:0-10306 GCA_049975345.1 Oceanipulchritudo sp.
CTGCGGCGGCGCGGGCGGAGGGTGCGGCGGAAGAGTAGGTGAGGAGGATGTTCTTGGCGTTCTTCGGCGCGATCCACTCGAAGGGCTGGTTGTTGACGAGGATGAAGGTCTTGTCGGTGCGCTCAAGCAGCGGCTCGATCCAGCGTGTGCCGGGCTGGTGGCCGCGCGAGAAGTACAGGGTGAGGACAATTGTATCGAAGGAATCGCTCAGCTTGAGCAGCTTGTCGCGGTCAGCCTCGCTGTAGTTGGTGTCCGCCTCGTAATAACTGAGCGAACGGTTGAACTCCAGCATGCTCTTCCAAAGCATGCCCGGATGCGCATGGATGTCGTTCGGGCGGAAGTGGGTGAGCTGCTCGATGACAAGGATCCGCTTCGAATCGCGGGACAGCGGCAGCGATCTGCCATCGTAACGTGCCAGGCGCAGGGCGTTCTGCGCGAGGTCGTTAGAAAGGGCATGGAAGGCTGGCCGGCGGATAACTTTGTCCGGCTCTGGATGCCAGGAGAAACTGTCGAGGCCGCAGGACTTCTTCATCCGGATCTGCCGCTCGATCTTGCGGTCGACCTCTGCTTCCGGGATGCGGCCGGATTCGATGGCCTTAATTACGGCCTCGATGCACTTGTCGAGATCCGTGGCCGGTTCCTCCTGTTTTTGCAGGATGAGATCGCACCCGGCCTCGAGGGCCAGCACGCAGGATTCCTCGAGCCCGTACCGGTTCATCATGCCGCCCATGGTGATGCTGTCGGTGGTGATCACCCCCTCGTAGCCCATTTTGTTGCGCAGCAGTCCGGTGATGACCTTTCGCGACGCGGTGGCGACGTGGTCCGGATCAATTGCCGGGTAGACGCTGTGCGCGATCATGATCGAGGGGAGCAGGTCGAGTTCAATCAACTTTCTGTAGGGCAGCAGCTCGCGGTTCCAGAGCGTGTCCGCATCCACGTCGATGACTGGCACCTCGAAATGGGCATCCACATCGGAGTGGCCCCGTCCCGGGAAGTGCTTGCCGGTGGCAATGATGCCGGCTTCCTTGAAGCCACGGCAGGCGGCGATAGCATACTCGGCGACGGTCTCCGCATCGTGCCCGTAGGCGCGGGTAAGCACCTCCGGGTTGCGCGGTTGCGTATTTATATCCAGAACCGGCGAGTGGATCCAGGTGAGCCCGACCGCCCGCATCATGGTGCCCAAGGCGAGCGCCACCTCGTAGGCCTTCTCCGGGCCGCCGGCCGCCGCGATACCCGTCGGCTGCGGAAAGAGAGCCGCCCCGCAGAACGGAAAGTCCGCGCTTTCCCCGCCTTCCTGGTCGAAGGAAAAGTGCAGGGGGAGGATGGCATTTTTATCCCCGTTTTCCTGGTAAAGGTCACGCAGCAGCGCCTGGTAATCGGCGGCGCTGGCCACATGCACGGGCGGCAAGTCCGCCCGGTAATGGAGCAGGGGTTGGGCATCGAGGTTGACCGGCAGGTCGCCGCCGGTTGACCGCACAAATTTCCCCGACTTGGGATCCCGGTATCCGATGAAGCGCTTAAAGTGCGGACTGACCCGTAGCCCGGAGGCGTGCCACCGGTGGACCTTGTCCAGCGCCAGCTGGTGCTTTGTGATCCCGGCAAAGCCAAGGGTAAACAGCGCACCGGCTTTTTCGCGGAGGGTCCAGTCTTTTGAATCGGGCATACGGGGGGAACCATGCGGATCGTTACGGAGATTTCAGGCCATCTGCCATTGAAATCGTTAACCCGCGGGGGTTAACCATCTGACCGTCAATCCCCAAGCCATGTTGAACAGGCGTATCTTAATGGGGGACGATCCTGAAAATGTACCTCATAACATTGTATTACACTCCCAATTGACAGGTCCTGATATGAAGAAAATACTCACCAGTCTCTCCCTCCTTGCCATTGCCGGAACGTGCTCCGCGCAGGTGGTTATCTACTCCTACGGCGCAAGCACGGATTATGTAACGGTCGGACGCCAACTGAAAATGACGGACGGAACGACCAATGCCACAACAAGCAATTGGGTCCGCGCCTTTTCCACCAACCAGATGCAGCCCGACTGGGGAGCAGACCCGGGTGGACCGGCCTTTTTCGGCGGATGGGAGGCAACGGGCTCCTTGGCTCAGACCATGGATTTTGACCTCGGACGGTACCTTACAGTGACCCGTGACGAACGGGATGATCATCTTCCGTACGCGGGCCAAGCGGCCACGGTGGTGGTGCGGGATCTTGAGACTGCCGACGATGTCTTCATCGAGGAAACGACCGAATGGGATTCCCAGTTGGGGGCACAGGTGCAGTGGCATCCCCCGCGCCCGGAGGTTTGTTTTAATGTCATGGGGGAGGGTAATATTCCGCACGCGCTTTCATTCAATTTGGATACGAAAGTACGCAGGTATCCGGATGGCCGCCGGGTCATTATGAATTTGCGGCCGGATCGGAACGGACCCCTGCGCTTTTGTGAGATTACCGACGAACGGAATCCGCGCATCACCCCCTTAACGGGTCTCGTCGGGTCCGGACATCCAACGATCCATCGATCCGATGACTGGCCGATCTCCAATAGGTGTTAAATTAAACCCGCTCAGCGCGTCTTGCCGGCGAGGGACGCTTCGAGGGTTGGGGGCGCGTTTTCGCGCAGGATACCGCGACGCTCGGCTGGGGCCTCAGCGCGCGCCCATTCAAGGAAGAGCACCTCGTATGGCTGTAGCGAGAATTCGATACGACTGGTGCCGGCGGAGACCCTATCAAGCGACTGAAGGGGCTGGGCGGCATGGGCAAGTGCCTCTTCCTGGGAGGGGGTCAGGTTGGGCGGGCAGCCCATGGCCTGCCAGGTTTCGTAGGCGCTGCCCTGGCCGGCGCTGAGGTGGGCGCGGGTGAGGACACAGTCATGCGGCAGGTCCAGCTCGAGGGAATCCGTCCAATCGCCCTCGGCTGATTCGACCGGCGGATGATACCAGAAAAGGGCGCGAATTATACCCGCCTCCCGCGTAACGAGACTGCCACAGGCAGGGTTTTCTGACATTGGATCAAGAGCGAGCCGCTCACCGGTCATGCGGGCGAGCCACTTGAAGGCATGGAAGGACGGTTTGGGCAGGCCACTAGAGGTAAAGAGCCCGTAAGTGTGGGAAAATGGCAGGGGGGAGATGCCGTCTTCGCCGAAGATGTCGCTGATAATCCACCAGGACATGGAGTCGCACAATTCGTCCGCCCGGGTGCAGTGGCGGAGCAGGAAGGAGCCGCAGTAGAGTGCGTCCGTGGTCGGGTTGTCGGTCCAGGAGATTTCCCCCTTCGCATTGGCGGAAAGGGAATTCCATTCGGTCCAGTGAATCTCAAGGTCGGGGCGCGTTGATTGGGCGACTTCCGACTTGATCCGCTTGAACTGGTCGAGCAGGTAATCGGCCGGGGCATGAGGACTGCTTTCGCGCTTGGGATAAAAGGTCAGTTCGTCCTGCTGGTAGGAGTGGGTGGAGACGAAATCCAGAGGGACATCGTTCTGCACACAGTAATTGATCAGCTCCGGAATCCACATGGCCTGGGCGGTAGCGGGACCGCCGATACGCAGGGCGGGATCCACGCGCTTTACCGCGAGGGCGGACTGGCGGTACAATTCCCAGTATTCCTCCTGTGTTCCGGACCAGAAGCCGGCGAGGTTCGGCTCGTTCCAGACCTCGAAGTACCACTGGCGGACCTCGGGCAGCCCGTAGCGTTGGACGCAGTGCCGGGTGAATGCCTCGACCTGTTGGCCCCATTCACTGAAGTCGCTGGGCGGGGTGACATTCATCCGGAAGTGGAAGATCGTCTGGTCGCCGGAGGCGAGGGCGACCGGCATCGGGTTGAGTTCCACAAAGGGACGGATGCCAAGACGCAGCAGTGTGTCAAAGATTTGGTCGATCATCCGCCATTGAAAGCAGAGCGATCCGTCTTTGCGCCGGGTCACGACCGTCATCTCGTCGTGAAAGAGGCCGTGAAATCGCAAGTATTCAAAGCCAAGGGCCTCCTTGGCGGTGGCCAACTGGGCGATGAAGTCCTCACGGAGCAGTTCGGCGGCCCGGCCCTGCCCGAAGCAGCGTCGCCATGTGTGGCTGAGGGGAGGGGCCAAGTTCTCAAAATCAACTTTCATGCACAAATTCGAAGTTCGAGGCAATTCGTGAGCGGGTTCGCTTGCGTGGCGAGTAAAAAAACATCCCTGACCGCCGTCAGTCCTGGGATTTTCCGGAAATGATCATCCTCGGTCAGGACTGCTGCGCCGATTGAAAGGGTGCAGGCGGCGATATGGACATCCTGCAGTGGGATGACGACCCCTTTCCGATCCAGATGCCATGCAAGTTCGAGCGTCTCCCTCCAGCGCTGTCGGGTCGAGGGGATGTAGAGCATCTGCGCCCATGCCCGGATGTAGCAATCGAGGAACCGCCGCTCCCGGATGCCGCGCCCAACTTCGGCCACGATCAGACCGCAGACTGCGATGTCGCGGTCCTCGGCGGCGAGGGTCAGTTCTTTCAGAGGATCGCGTCCAAGGCGTGCCTGCGCGATGTACCAGGAGCTGTCCACCATCACGGAACGGCTCACCCCTCACCCCCGTTGTAGGGATGCTGTTCCTCGGCGATACGCAGGATTGCCGGATCTGAATTCGGATCAAACATGCTTCTAAGCTCGTCCTCGGTGGCGTCGGTTCCTTCCTTGAGCAATTTGGCGAGTCGCCCGCGCCGGTCGATTTCCCGCAGGGCGGTGGTGATGGCCTCGGTCCGCGTTCGCGCCCCGGTCAGTTTGACAACACGCTCCAAAAGGGCCTTGTCCAAGTCGATGGTGAGCTTTATGCATCAAATATGCATTTATCGAATGTAAGAAACAAGTATAACTTGCTCATGCTCCTATTGTTCACATCCGGTATCCTCACGCGTAGGCCTCGGCGGAGAATTCGCGTTCCCCGTCGGATACCTGATGGCCGCCGGTGAAGCGGGCGACGTCTTCAGGGGCGAATTCCATTTTGATGACCAGGACGTCCCCGGCGAGTTCGTTGACCGGAAGGTTGCGCAGGCGCAGAACGGGGTCGGCATCGACCATGGGACCGTATCCGGGCAGGCGGCTGACGAGGCAGTCGACCGGTTGGCCGGTGTTGAGGAGGGTGGCCTTGCGGGGCAGGGCGCTGATCGGGCGCAGGCGCACGGCGTTGGTGACCGGCGGCTTGTGCAGGATGACGTAAACCAGATTGTCCTTACGCGTCAGGAGGATATGTCCATTGTCAGTCAGGTCGGAGCAGGGTTCCGTTCCGGTGAACGCCTCGGCGACGGTCTTTTTCCAATCACCAATCCGGGCGAGGAGGGCCGTTGAAAAATCCGAAAAGCTGCCATTGGCCATGGGTCCGACATTGAGCAGGTAGTTACCGCCCCGCGACAGGACCTTGGCGATGCTGTGCTTCAGATGGAAATCGGAGTAATAATCCTCGTCGACCTTCCAGTTCCACGCGTAAAGTCCGATTGACTGGCATGCCTCGGTGGGGGCGGCAAAGCCCTTGCTGGCGTTGATGGAATTGTCCCAGTCGCGCTCGGGTGTGGCAAAGTCGCCCTTGCCGAAGCCGCGGTTGTTGATGACCGCCTGTGGTTGCAATTCCCGCACCATGTCGTGGAAGGACTCGTCAACATGTTCCATGACATTGGCATCCCACCACCAACCATGGATGGGACCGTAATTGGTGAGAAGCTCGCGCGCCTGCTTGCGGACGTAGTCGAGATAGGCGGCCTTGTCCGCTTTCTCATCCGGGCGGGGTGTGTCCAGTTCGTAGGGATGGCCGGCATGCGGGTAGGCAGGATGGTGCATGTCCGGGATGGAGTAGTACAGACACAAGGGGAAGTCGCGCCGCTGGCAGGCTTGCGCAAGTTCCCTGAGGACATCCTTTCCGTAGGGCGTGTTGGTGATCTTGAAATCGGTGTAAACGCTGTCCCAGTTGCAGAATCCGTCGCAATGCTTGGTCGTGAAGACGACATATTCCATCCCGGCCGATTCAGCATGATCGAGCCATTCATCGGCGTCGAATTTGACCGGATTGAACTGGTGGAGATACTTGATGTATTCAGATTTGGATACAGGCCAGCGCCAGATTTCCTGTTCGTGCCAGCCCCTGATGGCGTACAGCCCCCAATGAATGAAGAGTCCGAAGCGCTTTTCAAAGAACCAGTCGCGGGAGTCATTGAACTTGATCATTAGGAGAGGATGTGGAGGGTGACGGTGTCGTGTAAATCATGCGCCGGTTTAAACCGTTAACCGGGTGCATCACCGGTTTGCTTTTCGAGTTCTTCAAGTTGTTCCCTGAAAGCGGCGATATTCGGGTGCTCCGGAAAGAGTTTTATGATCCGTTCAAAGGCCTCCCGGGCAAGGGCCGGTTTTTTTAAATCCAGACAAATGCTGAACCAGGCGATGGTCAATTCGCCATCGCCCGGGTTATCGTCATGAATGGCATCCATGATCTCGAAGGCCGCCTCGGGTCGGCCGAATGCCTTGAGGAAATTGGCAAAATTCAGCTTCAGCCGGTGGTCATCTGGACGTGCCTGAATCGCCGCCATGTACGTTTCCTGCATGCGTGCCTTTTCTTCTGCTTTGGAAATGCGCTCATGGAGGAGCGTCCTGAGCTGGTCCATCCACGCGGTGATCCGCCCATACCCGGGAATTTGCGTGAAGGGTGGTAGAGCGAAGCGCTTCTCCATCTCCTCGAGAATGAGCCATGTGTCATATGGCGTATACGCCAGGCCGGCGGCGGCCTCGTTCCAATTGATGGCATCCAGGCTTTCCGCATTGAGCCCTTCCGTTTCCAGCAGGGCACCGGCAAACTCCCGCGCGATCAGGAAGTTTGCCCGGAAGCTGAAATGCACATGTTCGTAGAAGTGTGGAAAGCCAAGGGACTTCTTCGGGCTGTCTTCAATCAGCGGTCGGGTCGCATCGACGGGGATCCAGGGTGGATCGCCGCTGTCCTGGATATTCCGTATGATTTCCTCGATTTCGCTGTCGGTTCGGAAGCGGAGCTGGTCGAGGTCGCGTGCTGTTTTTAGAAACCGTTCGGCCTCATCAAGCTGCCCGGCACCCAACAGGAGTTGTCCCGTCATGTAATTCAGATAGGCTGAGTGGTCGTGGATCGAGGCTGCCTGCAGAACGTCCTCTATGGAAAGAGGTGTCCGCCCTGTGTTGAGGAACTCCACGACGCGTTCACGCAGCAGCTCCGGCAACTTTGAAGGATCATCGAAAAAGGGCGGCTGGTCGACGAGGTTGACCGGCACGTCCGAAAGGAGGACCGGAAGGTCCCTTTCCCTTGCGGCAAGCCCGATATCCTCAAGGTTCATTCGAAAATTCCGGTAGACCTCCTGCAGGCGTGAATCCCCGGCGTCCACGCGGTGCTCAAGGAATGCCTGCATTCCCCGCCATGATTCGGGCTCGCCGTCCGGACCTTGCATGGATTCCCGGAGATCCTGCGCCAGTTGGCCGAGCCTGGTCTTTCTCAGGCGGACCTGCCACCGGCTCCGTGCCCGTGACGGCAATTGACCGGTTAGTGTTGTCCCCGGTCCGAACGGCCCGATCACCTCATTGTTGCCCACAAGGACAAGAATTCCGTCCAGGTCGTAGGGCCCGGACTGCCGGACCACCTCGGCGGCCACATGTGAATTGCAGGCGGTGTAGGCAAGATTGAGGATTTCCCAATTGGTTTCCGGGTGAGTCGTTGCAAGGATCCATTCCAGGACGCGGGCAATCGAGAAGTCCGCATCCGGATCGCCTGCCGCGGCCGACCCGCCAACGAGCATGTAGCGCTTCGTGTCCGGTCCCTTTATGACCGGGACCTTGTTTGGCGGCGGAAGGCGCTTCATGCCGGACGGGAAAAAGAGCCGCGTAAAGTCGGGGTTGCCGACCCAATAGCGTTCACCGCCGCTTTCTTCCACCTGGATCATTGGCGCTGTCTGGTATCCGTATCCGGTTAACCTGAGAATCCCTTCCAACGGCAGGACGATCAGGAATACCGGCAGCAGGCCCAGGATTATGATGAACAGGAATGTTTTGAAAGGAGTTCTCATACTATAAGACCATCCGGATAATGTGATTCCCGGGAGCGAGCCGTCAACCGGCTTTCGCCCGGATCGCTTTGCCGGGAAGGATTCCCGTCAACTCGTTAACTACACTTGTCTTTGCGCAGATGGGCGGGTTAGATGCCCGGCAAATGAACCTGCTCATTTTTCATCTTCACGACATGGGGCGCTATTGCAGCCCGTATGGATATCCGGCACGGACGCCGCACATGCAGGCATTCGCGGAGCGGGCAACGCTCTTCCGCAACGCCCATAGTGCCGCGCCGACCTGCTCCCCGAGCCGGGCGGCCTTGCTGACCGGGCAGACGGCGCACCAGGCCGGGATGCTGGGGCTGCTGCACAGGGGTTTTGACCTGAAGGACTACTCGCAGCACCTCGGCAGCTTTCTGGGCCGCAATGGCTATGAGACCGCCTACGCCGGCGTGCAGCATGAGTTTCACCCGGACAGCGACCAGGATGTTCCCTACCAGAGGAAACTCGTTCCGTCCCGTGAAGAGGGGACGCGCGATCAGCAGGCCGCCATGGCAACCGCGGAGTTCCTCGATGAAGCCGGGAAGAAGCCCTTCTTCCTGTGGACCGGTATGATCTATCCCCACCGGCCGTTTTTGAAGGCGGATCCGTCGAAGTACAATCCCAACCACATCCAGCCGCCGGCTCCCCTTCCCGACACTCCCGAGACGCGCCAGGACATGGCCGACTACTTTGAATCGGTCGAGCACGCGGATGCCTGCTTTGGCACGGTCATGGAGGCGCTGGACCGCAACGGCCTGCGCGAGCAGACCATCGTCATCCTGACAACCGACCACGGCATCGCCTTCCCGGAAATGAAATGCAACCTCACCGCGCACGGCACGGGTGTGGCCCTGGTCATGGACTACCCCGGCAATCCCATGCGCGGCAGGGCCTGCGACGCGCTGGTCTCGCATATCAACGTGTTTCCTTCGCTGTGCGAATTGCTTGAGCTCGAGCGGCCGGAATATTTGATCGGGGAGAGCCTTGTTCCCCTGTTTAAGGGGGAAACTGAATCGGTCCGTGCGGATGCCTTTGCCGAGGTGAATTACCATGCCGGACGTCAGGTGATGCGCAGTGTACGGACAAATCGCTACAACTACGTGCGGATTCTCGACCCGGATCCGAATGTCGCGCTGGTGAACATTGATCCGGGCCACAGCAAGGACGTCCTGATCCAGCACGGCCTTGGCAACGACACTGCGCGCGATCGCCTCCAGTTGTACGACCTTGCCTTTGATCCGCAGGAGCGGAGGAACCTGGCCGGTGATCCGGCATACCTCAACGCCCGCCTGGAAATGGAGAAGCGCCTGCAACACTGGATGGTCCTGACCGACGACCCGGCTTTCCGCGGACCGGTGGAGGCGCCGGCGGGTGCCGTTGTCGACCCGCGGAGTCAGCGGGATCCGGGGTAGTTTTTTTGGCTCTACGTGGAATATTGTGGAAAGTTGATCCAGGTTTATCAGAGCATCCCGGCAGGGATGCAAAGATGGTAGCCCCGGGTTGAGGAGCGAAGCGACGACACCCGGGGTTGCAGGGAAAAAAGATGGAATCGACCCCGGCAGGGGTCGCACCTGTGGCATCCCTTCAGGATGCGCATTAATTGATTCCGTTTGTTTTCCGGGGTGTCGTCCACCTTCGCCCGCCGGCACCCTTACGGGCTACGGCGGGCTCAACCCCGGGCTTCCTTCTGGCATGCCTGCCGGCATGCTTCCGGAACACCGACGGGCAGCTGGACAGCCTCACCGCCATCAGCCCGCTCATGGACAGTTCAGGCACAGCCCCGAGCCATCCCACGCGGCAGCCCTGCTCGGCCTGATCGCCCTTGGATGGGTCGCCTGTCGCCGCCGCTGATTTTCAGGTCCAGAAGTGGAGGATATTAAAATCAGTATTCCTGTGATGGAGAATGCGTTTCTCGCGAGTGAGCTGTGCGCGCATTTTGGCAAATCGCCGCTGCATCTTGTGGTGGAAAGCGCCACAGGTGCGATCGAGGCGGTGATCCGGCGCGGTGAGGGCGTGGCCGGCGAGTGCACGCCTGTGGAGGCCCACGCGGGTAAAGTTCGTCGCTTTTAGCTGGCCAACCTGTGCCTGCGGAACAAGTAGGCTGGCAACCCCATCATTTCCAGTGAAATGCGCGATTTTCGGCCCTCCCGGACAGGTGTTGACGGATTAGTTTTCAGATTGGAGTTGTCCCACCGTGGCGGCCCCGATACGCTCCCGCCATGCCAGCCGTGAGGCGCAGATGC
>JBNGDP010000133.1:0-10259 GCA_049975345.1 Oceanipulchritudo sp.
GGGCAGGGATGCCCGCTACACGTGGGATGCCCGCGACACTTTTACTTCTCCCGGGCACGGCCGTAGAGGCGTGCCAGCTCCTGCAGATAATGGGCGGAATCGCGCAGGGAATTGAACTGGGAGCCGGTCATGCGCCACTGCCAGTTGCCCTGTTCGAGTCCCGGTTCATTCATGCGGGCTCCGGTCCCGAGGGAAAGGAGGTCCTGCGCCGCAATAACGGCCAGCCGGCTGGTGCTCTGGTAGGCCCAACGGATAAAGTCCCATGCGATCCCGGATCCATCCACGCGCAGGTACCGGCGGACATGGTCCCGGACCCCGGGCGGGCTGGATTCGTACCAGCCACGGGTCGTATTGTTGTCATGGGTGCCGGGATAGACCACCGAATCGGGGACAAGATTGTGCGGCAGGTACAGGTTGTCGGCCCCGCCGCCGAAAGCGAACTGGAGGATGGCCATGCCCGGGAGCCCGAGGCGGTCGCGGAATTCCCGGACCCCCTCGTGGATTTCCCCAAGGTCCTCCGCGATCAGACGGGATCCTGGAATCTTTTCGGGGATCTCCTTGAACAGGGCCATCCTTGGGCCGCTGGCCCACTTGCCGGCGCGGGCGTCCCCTGAACCGGCTGGAATGCGCCAGTAATCGTAGAATCCGCGGAAATGATCCAGCCGGACCACGTCGAACAGGGAAAAATTGGATTTCAGGCGCTCGATCCACCATGCAAAACCGTTTTCGGCCATGGCCTTCCAGTCGTAGAGCGGATTGCCCCACAGCTGGCCGGTCTTGGAGAAATAATCGGGCGGCACCCCGGCGACAAAGTCGGGGCGGCCAGGGGTGGCCATCTCAAAGAGCTCCGGGCTGGACCAGGTGTCCGCGCTGTCGAGGGCCACGAAGATGGGCACGTCCCCGATGATGCGGATCCCCACGGACCCGGCGTATTTGCGCAGCTGGTTCCATTGACCGAAGAAGAGGTACTGGAAAAAGGCGTGTGCTTGCCGGCCCTGTTTTGTTTCCGCCCAGTAGGAGCTCTTCCTTGCCCCTTGAGGGGTCTGGCATTGCTCCGGCCAATCCCCCCAGAAGGCGCCGGCGAAGCGCTCCTTGAGGGCCATGAAGGAGCAAAACGGTTCCAGCCAGGCGGCATTGGCGGACGTGAACTCCTCCAGGTATCCGTAGTTGGGAAGGTAGGCCCGGCCCTGCTCGACAAAGCGCTTGTGGGCGAGCCGCAGGAGGGGCCACTTGATACGGTAGAGGGAACCGAAATCGGCATGTTCGGCCGGCAGGTTGCGCAGCGGTTCCAGATCGGCGGCCTGGAGGATCCCGTTCTCGGCGAGCGCCTGGATATCAATCAGGTACGGGTTTCCCGCAAAGGCGGAGAAACTGGAGTAGGGGCAGTCGCCATAACCGGTGGGCCCCAGCGGCAGCACCTGCCAGTAGCGGATCCCGGACTGGACCAGCAGGTCGATGAATTCAAAGGCGGCCGGTCCCAGGGTTCCGATGCCCTGGTCCCCGGGCAGGGAGCTTGGATGAAGCAGAACGCCGGCTGCGCGTTCCGTCAGCCATGCCAGTGGAGGTGTTTTCCCAGCCATGCCGGAGCGGTATCTATAACCCGCGGGCCTCAAGCCTGCGGGACCAGCCGGATCTTTCCGACATCGTAGCCCATGTTCTGCAGGAAGAGGATCAGGTCGGAATACTTCGTGTCCGGGATGCGCTTTTGGCGGGACATGATCCAGAGGTTTTTCCGGTTCGGGTGACCGACCACGACAATGGAGTAGTCCGGCTCGAGATAAATGATCCTGTAATCCGCCTTGAAGGGCCAGACCCAGGTGACGTCCCAGTCGCTGTTGATCCCCGGGTTGTCGATCATGGCGCGCGAAGTGTAGGTTTTCACCGGGCCGTCATAGGCACCCGCGTTGAACTGGTAGGTGATGCGGATACCCCTTGGCGCGCGCTCGTACATTTCCACCGCATTGTAAGCCTCCTTGTCCAAGACCGTGGGTACGGAGGCGACGACGTACCAGGTTCCCATGAAGCGGTTGATGTCAACCTGGTTGACCGCCGGGAGAGGATCATGCTGCCGGAAGGTGGAACAGCCGGCAAGAAGGCAGGCCAGGCATACGGGGAGTAAAACTTTCTTCATAATCGCGCAGCATAGGATGTGCGCCCTATGATTCAAGCTTCTTCAGCTTGGGGGCGATAACGAATCGGCAATAGGGGGCGTTTGGATTTTGACGGAAGTAATCCTGATGGTAAGCTTCCGCCGGATAGAAGGCCTCCAGCTGCTTCAGCTCCGTGACAACCGGGGCGGCAAAGCGCCTGGCGGCGGCTTTCATGGAGGCCCGGGCCACCGCCTCCTGTTGCGGGTTGGAATACAGGATGATGGAGCGGTACTGGGTGCCCACATCCGCCCCCTGCCGGTTGAGGGTGGTCGGGTCGTGTGCTTCCCAGAAAAAGTCGATCAGTTCCCGGAGGGAGACGATTTCCGGTTCAAACTCCACCCTCACCACCTCGGCATGGCCGGTCCGGCCGGAGCAGACCGCCTCATATGTCGGGTCCGGAACCGTTCCCCCGGCATAGCCCGACTGGACGGAAAGGACCCCGTCCACGGTCTCGTACAGCGCCTCCACGCACCAGAAGCAACCTCCGCCGAGGACGATACTCTCCGAGCTTTTCTTCTCCATGGATCGGGATTCGGCAGCTGTCATGAGGGGGAATAAACTCCCTGTCGCGAGGACGGCAAGGGCGATGAACATTCTTTTCATTGGTTGTTGGAGCATGAGGGAGCCGCCTTATTCCGGGGAACTCTTGGCGGCGGGCGGGAATTATTCCTTGCTGACCGGGAGACTCTCCATTGAATGGCATCTTTTTCAGAGGCAATTCCTGTTTGCATAGATGTATTTAAAAGAACTCCGGCTTCATGGTTTTAAAAGTTTTGCGGATCCGACCCGGTTGAATCTCGAGCGCGGGATGACAGCCATCGTGGGCCCGAACGGCTGTGGCAAGAGCAACATCGCGGACGCCATCCGCTGGGTGCTGGGGGAGCAGAGCGCCAAGTCCCTCCGGGCGGGAGCCATGCAGGATGTGATTTTCCAGGGGACCTCCGGCCGAAAGCCGGTCAACCTGTGCGAAGTCTCCCTTATTTTCTCGGATTGCGAGGAGAGCCTGGGCACTCCCCACAACGAGGTGGAGGTGACCCGGCGGGTGGTGCGCGACGGGGGCAGCGAGTATTTGCTCAATGGAAAAGCCTGCCGTCTCAAGGATATCCACAACCTCTTCCTCGACACCGGGGTGGGGCAGGTCAGTTATTCCTTCATGTTGCAGGGACAGATCGACCAGGTCCTGTCCAGCAACCCGAGCGAGCGGCGGGCGATCTTCGAGGAGGCCGCCGGAATTTCCAAATACAAGGCCCAGCGCAGGGAAGCCCTGAACAAGCTGACCCAGGTCGATGCGAACCTGGCGCGTGTCACCGATGTGATGGAAGAGGTGGCGAGGCAGACCGGCAGCCTCAAGCGGCAGGCCGCCAAGGCCCTGCGATACCAGCGCATCCGCCACCGGCTGAACCATCTCGACCTTGCCCACAGCGGGTTCCGCTACGGGCGGATCCTCGAGGAGAGCGGGGAGGGAAACCACAAGCTGGCCCTGCTGGGGAAGGAGAAGACCAGGCTTTCGGGCGAACTGGAGGCCGCGGAGGCCGGCCTCGCCGGTAAGCGGGAGGAGGCCCTCGCGCTGCGGCAACGACTCGAGGAGGCGCAAGGGCGGGTTTATGGCCTCCGGTCGGAAAAGGAGAACGCCGCCAATCGAGGAGAAATCGCCGCCATGCGGCGCGACGACCTGCAGGAGCGGCTCGGGGCCATCACCCGGGAACTGGCCCGGCTGCAGGAGGAAGAGGAGGTCCTGGCGGGGAAACTGGCCGGCGAATCCAAACTCAAGAAGGAGCAGCTGGATCTCTTCGGCAGCTCCGACGAGGAATTCCAGAAGCGCAGCGAGCACCTGGCGCAGCTGCAGAAGGAATTGAACACCGCGGAGACGGAGCTGTCCCGCCTCAAGCAGGGCATGGCGGCGAAGGAGAACGCCATCAGCCGCCTGCGCAGCAACTGCACCGGGCTCGAACTCGACCTCAAGACCTACCAGGTGCGGCATGCCAACTTGACCGACGAATTGCAGGGCTTGGCCAACCAGCACGAGGTGCTGGAAAAGGACCTCCAGACCCTGGAGCAGGCGCGCTCCGCACGGGAGGCTGAACGAGGGAAGCAGCAGGCCAAACTCGAGGAACTCCGCGCCAAATTCCAGGAATTGACGCACGGGTACCGCGATCTGCAGAAATCGATCCAGGACACCGAACGCCAGCGCACCAGCCTCCAGGCCCAGATCGACGTCCTCCAGGACCTGCAGGCCAAGTTCGAGGGCTTCTCCGAGGGGGCCCGCGCCATTTTGCAGGGAAAACTTCAAGCGGCGGTTCCCCCGGAGGGCATCACCCCGTTTCTGAAGCAGATCAGGGTCAACGACGGTTACACGCAGGCCATCGAGCTGCTGCTCGGATCCGCCGCCGATGGGATCTATGTCCGCGATAGCAGCATGGTCCGCCGCATTGCCCGGATCCTCGGGGAAAAGCGGATCGGCCGCGCGAGCCTGCTTTCCCGCCCCGGTGCCACCAACCATCAACCTCTCCCCGGCGAGGTCCCGGCCGCCCTGGTTCCCGCCACCTCGGTGGTCGCCTCCGGGGATGAGGAGATCCAGCAGTTCCTTGAGGGATACCTCTGCGGCTGCTATATTGTCGACGAACTGGATACGTTCCTTACCCACTGGGAGAGCGTGCCCGCCTTCACATTCCGGCTGGCCGTGACCAAAAACGGGGAAATGGTCGATCCGCGCGGGGTCGTGCTGGCCGGGAACTCGAATTCCGGAAAGGAGAATTCCTCCTTCCTCGCCCGGCAGAACCAGCTCAAGAAACTGGCCCGGCAGCTGGAACAACTGGACGATGCGCACGAGCGTCTGGGCCTGGAGGCCGGCCGGCAGCAGGGGAGGCTGGATGCCGCCGAAAAGCGGGTCGAGGAACAGCGCAACCTGATTTCCGAAACCGGGACGGAAATCACCACCCTGGCCGCGCAAAAGGAGGCCCTGCAGCGCAATCTGGAATCCAATGAGCGGGACCGCTCCGCCAAGGCGGCTGAGCTGGAAAAACTCGAGACCAGCAAGGAGGAATCCACCAAGCGCCTGGAATCCGCCCGGGAGGAACTGACCGCTACCGAGGCTGACCTCGGGGAGCAGAAGATAAAGATTTCAGAGGCGGAAAAGGCGGTCGAGGACCTGCGCAAGGAGCGCGAGGCCAAGCGCGATGAGTTTGACGAGGTCCGCTTTGAGATCGCCCGGAAGCGGCAGCGGCTCGAACTCCTCGACCGGGGCCTGAATGAACTCCAGCGCCAGTCAAAGGAGAACGAGGAAACGCGCATCCAACGCTCCGGGGAGGTCGAGCAGCTCCGCAAACAAATCGCGGGGCTGGAAAAGGAGGGTGAGGAACACAAGGAATCCGAAAAAACAATCCAGGCGGAGCTCGACAAGGTCATGATCGCCCTCGAGGCCGACCGCAAGGATCTCAGCGAGCTCGAAAAGCAAATCGCCATCGTGGAGGAGGGATTCGCTCCCAAGCGGGACAGCCTGGAAAAGGTCAGCACCGAGCACAACAAGACGGAGGTTTCCCTGGCCCGGCTGGAGTCGCGCCTGCAATTTATCCAGGAGGAATGCCTGCGGGATTACGAGCGGGAAGCCTCGACCATCGACTGGCGGCTTGAACTTTGGAAGGCCGGGGACGCCCTGCCGGAGCGCATCCGGGTCGATATCGAGGAGACCACCCCCGAGGAAATGGAGGCTCTCCAGGAACGCCCGGATCCCACCGACGAGGAACGGGCCGGCCTCGAGCCGGTCGACTGGGAGGCGGTGGAGGAGGAGATCCAGTCCCTGCGCGGCCGCATCCAGTCCATGGGCCCGGTCAACCTCGTCGCCATCGAGGAGTACAAGGACCTCAAGGAGCGCCACGAGTTCCTTACCGTCCAGAGTGACGACCTCTGGAAGGCCAAGGAGCAGCTCCTCGCCGCCATCGACGAGATCAACACCACCAGCCAGGCCATGTTCTCGGAAACCTTCGAGAAGATCCGGCAGAATTTCCTCTTCACCTTCGAGACGCTCTTCGGAGGAGGCCGGGCCGATCTCACCCTCGTCGACAATGAGGACGTGCTCGAAAGCGGCATCGACATCACGGCCCAGCCGCCGGGCACCCGCCTGCGCAACCTCGGCCTCCTCAGCGGGGGACAGAAAACCATGACCGCCGTGGCCCTCCTTTTCGCCATCTACATGGTCAAGCCCAGCCCCTTTTGCGTGCTTGACGAGATCGACGCCCCCCTCGACGACGCCAATATCGGCCGCTTCACCGGTATGCTCGAACGCTTCCTCGAGTATTCCCAGTTCCTCATCATCACCCACAACAAGCGCACCATCTCGGTCGCCGACACCATCTACGGCGTCACCATGCAGGAAAAGGGCGTCAGCCGCATGGTCTCCATGCGCTTCAACAAGGCCACCGGTAAGACCGAGGCGGACGAGGGGACGAAGGACGAAGGACGAAGGACGAGGGACTAGGGATGCCCGCAACGCTTCCTTTGTCCTTCGTCCTTTGTCCTTCGTCCTTTGTCCTTTGTCCTTCGTCCTTCGTCCTTTGTCCTTTGTCCTTCGTCCTTCGTCCAAAAAAAAGCCGGCTCGCGCCGGCTTTTTTCAAGAGATCTTGATGGTCCGCGGACGGGATTCCTTGGCCACCGGAAGGGTGATGGTGAGGACACCGTCCTCGCTCTTCGCGGAGATGCCCTCGGGGTCCACGTCCAGGTTCAGCTGCAGGCGCAGCTTGTAGGATTCCGGGGTGATTTCCCGGTGGATCCACTTCGCCTCCGAGGGCAGGGGCAGGACCTTGCGGCCCTCCACAAGTAGCTCATCCCGCTTGAGCGAAACGTTGTAGTCGCCCTTCGCCACACCCGGCATGTACACCTCCACCGTGTAGGTTTCCTTGTTCCCCCGCACCCTGTAGTAGGGACGCCGATAGGATGCTTCCCTCGTCGCCGGGGCCTGGGTTTCCTGTTTCTGAAGTTCCGTGCTCATCGTCTGTTCTCCTTTCTTAGCTGATGGTGATTTGCTTCGGCTTGGCATGTTCGCCCTTCGGAAGCTCGATCGTCAGGATGCCGTCCTCCAGCCGCGCAATGATCTTGTCCGGGTTCACATCGTCCCCGACCGAGATCGAGCGGCTGAATTCCACGGTGCTCTTCCCTTCTTCCGTTTTTTCCTCCCGCTTCGCGTGCACCGAAAGCACCGCGTTTTCCAGCGAGATGTCGATGTCCTTCTTGCGGACCCCCGGCACCTCGAGCCGGATCACCCGCGTGTTGTCATCCTCGTACACATCCAGTGGCAGGCTCCGCTCACGCCCTGTCATGCGCAGCGGGCTCCACTGGTACAGCTCAGGGAGCGTGCTCTCGAAGAGCCGGTCCAGATCCGTCCAGGGATCGTTGAAGAATGAATCATGTTTGATCAGTTTCATGGCTATCTCTTTTCCTTGGGTTTTCAGCGTTTTCAGTTGATTGCGTTCCCTTCTCTGCCCGCAGGTATCATACCAAGCGCCATGAAGTATGTAACTAACAGAATACCAGCGATTTATGATATATTTCAACCCCGCCGGAATGCGACAAAATAACCCGAAAATGTGTCAACCCTGCACAACCCCCGCGAACATGCGCCATTCTGGCACTTGGCCGTTCCTTGAGGAAGCCGTCATGATCAGCCAGGGGAATGGGCTGAAGGGGGATTAATGGACAGAGAGCATGCTGGCGGACTGAGCGGAGGCATTGCAGGCATCGAGGAGGGCCTGGACCTCGGCACCGCGGGCGAAATCGGGCTGGTCCTGGGTGCCGGTGCGGATACTTTCGACGAAGCGTTCCCAGATGGAGGGGGTGGAGCCGCAGAAGAGGGACTGCCATGGCTGGGTGGTGCCGTCGGGGTTAAGGCGGCAAACCTCAATCATCTGGTAGGACTTGTCGAGGTCGAGGCGGAGGGCGCCGCGGTCGCCATGGACGGAGAGGGCGACGGAATTGCGGTGTCCGGTGGCCCAACGGGTGATGGAAAGGGTGCCGAGGGCGCCGTTGGCGCACTCGAGGGTGACGAGGGCGCTGTCATTGGCGTCGAGGAGATAGTCGCCGATTTTGTTTTCGGGGGCCTTGTCAAAGGTTTTGAGGTGGCAGAAGACCTTATCGGCGTGGCCGATGGGCCCCGTGGCGAAATCGATAATGTGGACGCCGACGTCGCCGAGGGCGCCGTGGCTTCCGTGTCCCTTGGAAAGGCGCCAGAGCCAGTGCGGGCTGGTTTTCCAGTCACCCCAGTCGGTGGAGGTGAGCCAGGACTGGAGGTAGTGGGCCTGGAAATGGTAGATTTTGCCGAGATCCCCGTTGCGGATCATCTCGACGGCGCGCTGCCATGCGGAGCTGTTGCGGTAGGAGAAATTGACCATATTGATGACGCCGGCGTCCTTTGCGGCCTTGGCCATGGCGCGCGCGTCCTCGGCGTTGGTGGCGAGGGGCTTCTCGCAAAGGACATGCTTGCCGGCCTCGATGGCTTGGAGGCTGAGGGGGGCGTGCGTGGAGTCGGGTGTGACGACGGAAACGGCGGCGAAATCCCCCTCCCGCAGCATTTCCGCATAATCGGTGTAGGCAGCGGGAATTTCATGCTTGGCGGCAAAATCCCCGACGCGTTTCCGGTCAATATCACAGGCGCAGGCAAGCTGCACCCCGTCGATTTTTTTAAGATGCTGGGCATGCATGTTGGCCATGCCGCCGGTTCCGACAATTGCGATCTTGAGCATGTTCCGAGGTGTGAGCGATGAAATCAGGAGGGGCAATGCAAATTGGGTGATCCAGTCCAAAAAACGGACGGTGATTTCCTTCGCGCAGGATTTTTCCTCACGATAAGAATGGACCAATTTCCTTTCCGGATGGAGGAAGGCATTGACCAATTCCATGGGGAGTATTAAAACGGTTTCCAGAAAACAGGGAGGTATAACATGAAGCGTTGGCTGATAGTCGGGCTGGTCCTGTCTGCTTCCGGTTTCCCGCTCCTGCTGGCGGAACCGGTTCTCATGGATCTGCTGTACATTTCACGGGGGAGCGTGGTGATGCAGACCTCCGCCACGGAGGTGACGGTGTCGGATCCCGGCTGGACCTTCGGGGCCGGCGGGGAGATGATCTACGGCGTGGCGGACGACCTGCGGGTGGCGGGGCCCGGTTTCCCGGAGGGGGTCCTCATACCGATCTTTGAGGATGACCCGCAGGACCATGAACTGAACCTGTATTTTGATTCCCGGCAGCAACTGGAGGAATACGCGCCCGCGGGCACCTATACCTTCACGTGGACCAGTGACGGGGAACTCACGAATGAAAGCGTGCAGGCGGAGGCCTTTGCCCCGCTTGAGCCGAAAAAGCTGACCAACTGGGACCAGCTGCAGGCCATCGATCCGTCCCAGGTGACGACGCTTTCCTGGGAGCCTTTCACCGACCTGAACGGCAAGGACGGCTTTGTGGAGGTAGAGGTGTACTACGAACACGATGGGTCGGAGCATATCGTCTGGTCATCGGGAGAGGATGAGGATGACTTCGGGCTGGATCCCTCGACGACCATGGTGGAGATTCCCCCGTACTATCTGACCGGAAACCCGGCCAACACCTACGTGGTGGAGGTCTATTTCGCCCGCATCGAGCGGTTTGAATCGCAGGAGAGTTATTTCCTCGGGGCGAAGGGGATTGCCACCACGGCGGAAACCCGCGCCGTTCTCCGGACCCTCGACCCGCAGCGGATTGTCCTGACGCCCGGGGAATGGACGCACAGTGACATGCTGGGCTGGATTTATGGGTCAACCCCGGAATGGGGATACTCGTTCGACCTCGGATGGGTCCATGTCGGCTGGACCCCGCGGCATGTGTTCCAGGCGAACTTGGGCTGGCTGGTTCCGGTGTCCGGCACGATGCGCGACGGAATTTGGTTCCACGATTTACAGGGTGGGTGGGTTTATACAAAGGAGGCCTACGGGGGCGCTTATGCCGACCCGGGCGGGAACTGGCGCAACCTGATCCGGCCGGATCAATAATACCGGTTCCACGTGGCTTTGCCCAAGAATCGCTATCGGGATTGGGATCCCGATAGCAATTGTGTCATGAAGCAAGAGCAAGTTGAGGATTTTTAAGTTG
>JBNGDP010000134.1:0-10117 GCA_049975345.1 Oceanipulchritudo sp.
CGCGCGCCACGAATGCCCGCCTCAATTGCATCAAACCTTGGTGAAACCGGTATTAAAAGCGTTGTAAAACCGAAGGGCTGAAGGTCCGCTGCCACGCCCCCAGCAGGAATTCCTGTGAAAGGGATCGGGCCGGGCTTTCAGCCCTCACGCGGATTTTGTCCTTTGCACCCAGCCCTGCGGTTCCGCTGCGCTTCACCTCCGGGCTGGAATCCGGCCTTTGGTCGTCAGGACGCACCGTCAGCCGCGATGAAATTTCCACAAAATTCCACGGGGAACCTTTTCCTTCACTCAATGCACTCAAACCTCAACATCCCGCTTCAACCTCTTTCCCACTCGAAATTGTGGGGAACTGTTTTAATTATCAGGACCTTCAAAACAGGCAAACCCACCTTAACCTCAGCAGCATTATTGGGTTCTTCGCAAATTGGAGGTAAGGAAGGACGCAAAGAGGCCGAATGCAATAGCCCAAGGCAAGGAGCCCCGGGCTGGCCGAATGGAGACGCCACCACGGACCAACGCCGCGGCGCACGTCTTGCCCGCGTTGACCGGAATCGCCCCCAGCGGGGCGGGATCAGAATTGTGTGCGTACCGGGCGTACGCCCCGGTAACTGTAGATGTTGCGCGAGCTCTTGCCGCGGAAGGCGGACATGCAGTCGTCAGGCGTGCTGTTCCATTGTCCGCCACGATAACGGCCGTCCCCTGTCGTGCTCATCACAAGCGGGTCGACGACCGGATCCTCCAGGTAATCCTCGGTCGGCAGGCGGTAGCCCGCGGCATCCTATCGGATTGATCCAAACGGTCAAGGAACGAGTGCCGCGCCCGTCCCGTCCCATCCGCTTATTACCATCCCTCACCGGCAACATTAGGTGAGTGGACGACCCGAAGCCGCCGCCTTTTTACCCGGGCGGCAGTTGTGCGGCCAGTTGCCGGAGACGCGGGCTGGAAGGGATGGCCGTGAGGGCCTCGTCGAGCTTTCGGCGGGCCGTTTTCATGTCGCCGATCTGCCAATACAGGACGACGAGGTTGTACCATGCGCTTTCCATTTGCGGCTGCAACTCGACGGCGCGGGCCAGGCTGGCGAGGGCCTCGTTGAAATTCCGCAACTCCGCCTGCAGGAGGCCGATGTTGAAATGGATGAGCGCGCTTTGCGGGTCCACTTCCAGCCCGTCCTCGAGGGTATTCATGGCCTCATCGGTAAAGCCCAGGGTGTGCAGCTGGATGGCGGCCAGCCGGTAGGCCTCGGCGTTCAGCTGGTCGAAGCGGATGGCGCGGAGGGCCAGCACGCGGGCAAAGGCGGGATCCCCCCGCTGGCCGTGGTAGGCGGCGAGCCGCAAGGCCCCCATGGGGGTGTCCGCGGTGTGCTCGATGTGCTCGAGAAGCTCCGCCTCCAGCGGCCCGCCGAGGGGATCCATCCGCGGGCGGCTCAGGGCCGCCGAGATGCGCACGCTGCGTACCGGGTCGTTGAGCAGGGCCTGCTGCCGCGCGGGGTCCAGTGCGTCCATGCCGGTCACGCGGACGGCGGCCGCCCGGACCATCGGGTCGGGATCCTCAAGGAGGGAAACGAGCAGGTCCCATGACTCCCGGTCACCCTGGATGTATGGAAACATCATGACAAAAGTCGCCTTCCAGAAGCGGTTCTTCTCGGCAAGCACGGCCTCCTTCAGGCGGGCGGGGGTGCCCTCCTTCCCGTCCCACAGATCCCGCATGAGGCGGGCCTTGGCGCGGCGCTCGCGGTTCATGTCCGGCCCGTACCATTCCTCGGCGTGGCGGAGGTTCCATTCCACGGACTGGGTGTTATGGCACTTCGAGCAGGCATCGGGGATGCCCATCTCGATGTTGAGGCGCGGATCGGGGTTGCTCATGGAATGGTCGCGGCGGGGGTCGCGGCCCATGAAGTTGGTGGTGGGCATGTGGCACTCGATGCAGAGGTTGCCGGTGGATTCCGCGGGGTGGCGGCTGTGGGCCAGCGGGTCGATCTTCGGCGCGTCCATGAGGCCGCTGCCGTGGCAGCGCTGGCAGAGGGCGTTGTTCTCGACGGGCAGGATGAAGCCGCCGCTGTGGGGCTCATGGCAGTCGAGGCAGGTCACCCCGGCGGTGCCCATTTTGCTCATGGTGAGGGATCCGAAGACGTAGTTCTCCCCGATCACTTGTCCGTCCGGGTGATAGATGCCCTCGATGTCCGCCAGGGTCAGCTGGTAGTGGTCGTCGAAACGATCCCCCGGGGCGAATCGGTCGGCGGTCATCTGGTCGCGGCGGGCGTGGCAGGTGGCGCAGGTCTCCATGTACTGGACGTTGCCCAGCCCCTCCTTGAAATCATTGTTGCCGTTGCGGATCTGGGAGAGGTGCGTGTCCATGCCGGGATGGCACTGCGAGCAGCCGATGGCCATGTGCACCCATTCGCTGTTGTAGACATCCTCCACGACATCGTAGTTTTTCCGGTATTCGGTCATGTGGCAGTAGGCGCAGCTGGCGTCCCAGTTCATTCCCTGGCCGGTCCAGTGGCCCCACTCGCCGGGAATGCGCGCACCGCCCTCCTCGCCCTCGAAGACGGAGAACCATTCCCCCTGCAGGGCGTCCCAGGCCACGTCCTGGTTCTGGATGCGCCCGTCCGGGGCCAGATGCAGGTACTGGATCAGCGGCGTGATGCCGATGCTCCCCACCACCGGATAGCCGTCCGGCAGCCCCTCCTCGTGCAGGACCACCTGGTTGCCCGCCTTCCGCCACCGGATGCCACGCCCGCGGATCAGCTCCCCGTCCGCCGAGAGAAGCCGCTCCCGGTCGGCCTCCGTCAGCGGGGCGTTGGCAACCGCGTGATGGGAGCGCTCCCAAGCCTCCACGGCCTCGCGATGACACTCCACGCAGGCCGCCGGATCGGCCCGCGGAACCCCGGAGGCGACAAATTTGGCGTTGACCTCCCCAAGGCGGGGCCACTCCTCTTTGACCCCGCGATCCCGGAGCAGGCCGGCCACAATCACGGCAAGCCCGGCCGCGGCGGCAATGCCCGGGACGGCCTTATGGGTGGGTTTCATCGGGGAGGGGAGACGGCCAATGATGGGGATTTGCTATTTCACCAACCGGATCGTGAGGGGATACCGGTACACCACCCCCTCCGAGGCCTTCACCGCCCCGATGATGGCCAGCACCACGCCCCCGATGGCCACCGCGAAGAGAATCAGGAACCCGATCAGGATCAGGACCAGCACCCCGCCGATCAGACCGTAAATGAGCAGCGAAATGTGGAAGTTCAACGTCTCCTTCGCGTGCTCCGGAATCGTCGACCCGGTATCACTCTTCGTCACCAGGTAGACAATCAGCGGAAGGATCAGCCCCACCCCCAGAAAGGGCGATAGGTGGCACAGGACGTTCCAGAGCTTGTCGCTGGACGCGTTGATGGGCTGCGGTTTGGGATCAGTCGCCGGTTCGTTCATGCTTCTTATTCAAACATCCTTGGAATTTCCGGTCAAGTCCCCCGGTGGGGCCCTTCCTCATCAGGATCTTAGACCCAGACCCGCGCCCTTCGGCAGGCTCAGGGCACTCGCCCGCGCTCGCGTCAGTCCAGGCTCTCGCTTGGCCTGCCACGAGCTGGCGAGTGGTGGAGCTGATCGGGATCGAACCCGATCTTGATTATCAATGAGTTATGGAAGTTGGTTGCATGGTGGTTGTGGAAGTATCCTGAAAATCGTCATCCGATATCCCGGATTTCCAGTTACTGATGACAACAACGCACTTGCAATCTTTTTGACCATCAATCCCCCGGGGGAACGGTCAACCGGTAGCCCACGCCAGTTTCTGTGCGAATCAGCTGGTCGCAGTCATGAGCCCGCAGTTTCTTACGAACTGCGGCCAAGTGGACACGCAGGTGCTCGTCAGTCGAAGTCGTGGCGGCACCCCAGACCTGCTGCAAGAGGGCGGACTTGGTGACAATTTTTCCGCGGTTTCGGGCAAGCGTCTGGAGGATGCGGTATTCGGTTGGCGTCAGTTCCACCGGCTTGCCTTTCGCGGTGACCTGCCGGTCCAGCAGATCAACCCTCAGGGAACCCACTTCAACGACGGCTTCCTGCTCGGAGGGATGCATGCGTTTACAGACACTTCGGACGCGTGCGAGGAGTTCCCCTGTATGGAAAGGTTTGGTTATAAAGTCATCAGCCCCTGAATCCAGGGCGGCCACCTTCTCTTCCGGGTCATCTCGCACTGTGATGATGATGACGGGCAGATCGGTCCACTCCCGTAACCGGTCAAGCACCTCCAGGCCGTCCATGTCGGGCAATCCCAAGTCGAGGAGGACGATGTCGGGCTGACGCTGGGCAATGCAGACGAGGCCATCGGCACCATTTTCGGTTTCTATCAACCGATGCCCGGCGCCTTCGAGCGCCGTACGTAAAAGCCGGCGGATGGCGGGCTCGTCGTCGATTAGAGCTATCGTTATCGGTGTGGTCATGATTCAGGATTCAGGGATGAAGGAATAATCGCCACGAAACGGGCCCCGCCGGTGGGCTCATTGCTGGCGGTCAGCGTGCCACCGAGGTTTTCGCAAATGCGTTTGGCAATGGACAGGCCCAGGCCCAAGCCTTTGGAACGGCGTCGGGGTCCATGGGAAAATGCCTCAAAAAGTTTTTCCGTATCCGCCGGCAGACCCGGTCCCTCGTCGCGGACGATGATGCGCAAACCAGAATCGACGGGGTCGAGCTGGCAGTCAATCGCGGTGCCTGTCCGCGTATGCCCGAGGGCATTTCGAAGGAGCTGATTGAGCAGTTGGAACAGCAATGCCTCATCGGTCCAGAGGATATCCTGGCGCCCTTCAAAGCTGACATCTTTAACCTTGTCCCCGAACTCCTCGGCCAATTCGGCGCGCAGACGGTGAACCAGATCATCAAGATCAACCCGTTCAGCCTTCGGTTTGACCACGCCGCTCTCAAAGCGTGTCAGGTCCAACAGCATGTTGACGTTGCGCAGGAGTCGCTGCGCCGAGCCCTCGGCCTGATGGAGCAGTTCACTTTCCCGGGGCGCGCCCGAAAGGCTCGGCGCCACTTGTTCGAGGGCGCTTAAGATAATGGTCAGCGGCGTCTTCAACTCGTGGCTGACGGTGTCGAGCAGGGTCTTTTGCAGACGCTGGGAAGCTTCCAGAATCTGCGCCTGTTCCAGGCGCGAGCGCAGCGCTTCGCGCTCAAGAAACCGGCCCAGCTGTCGGGCCATTTGCATGAGAAGGTCCCGACTGGCCAGCGGTAGACTTTCGCCGCCTAGTTCAACCCGCAGGACGCCGAGTGCTTTATCGTCGGATTCGATCGGGACAAAGAGCGCGTCGGTCTCGGGCAAATTCTGGGTCTGCGCTCCGGCCATATCCCGGTTTTTGATTACCCAGGAAATGATGCCACTTTCATGGGTGCTCAGCTGTATGTCGTCGGGAAAAATACGGCGACCATTGAGATCGGTGCTTTCCAGGATGAGATTCACCCGGCAGCCTGTGACTTCCCTGGCATGGGCGAGGGCATTGTCGATTGTCTCGGAAGGCTCGGCCTGTCTGTTCAGGCAATCAAGGAAGCGATAAAGCGCATAGGATCGGGTTTCGCGCCGTCGTTCGGCCAGGTTGAGCGCCCGCAAACGCGCGGTCAACTGGCCCATTGTTGTCGCCGCCAGCAGCAACAGAAAAAAGAGCAGGATGTCCTGTCCCGAATGAATCTGGAAGGTAAATTGGGGCGGAACGAAGAAGAAATTCCATGTAAGGGCGGACATCACCGCAAGCGCCAGCACCGCGCCTCGTGTCAGGTACAAGCCTCCGAGAATAGTGAGCGCAAGAAAGAGCAGCGCCACAGTCCAATAGCCCATGTGCTCACGGAAGGGATAACTGATCAGCCCCAGCCCGGAAACGCCGAACACCGTCCAGAGATAATCCTTCACCTGAATGGAGCTTGGCTGATGGATGCGCTGCCAACGGACACGCTCGGAGCTGCTCTGGGCAGGAACGACGTGAACGGCAATGGAACCCGATTCGGCCACCAGTCGATCGGTCAACGAACCCCCAGTCAGATGCCGCAGCCAGGAGGAGGGAGACCGCCCCGCGACAATTTGCGTCACGAGCTCACGCCGCGCCATACGCAGCAGGCTCTCAGCCACATCCTCGCCGGAGGTGGCGACGATCTCCGCGCCCAGGGTTCGCGCGAGTTGCAGGTTGGCATTCAGCCGCTGCTGCGCTTCCTCCACAAGGGGTTCTGAGCTCTCGACATGGACGGCTACCCAGCTTGCGTTAAGGCTGGCCGCGTAGCGCTTGGTCCAGCGGATCAAGCGGTCACTGAATGGACTTGGTCCTACCGCCACCATGATGCGTTCACCGGTCGGTAGCGGCTTGGTTTCACGCTCCTGTTTGAGAACCCTCAGCAAGTCGAGGTTCACCCGCTCGGCGGTGGAGCGCAGGGCCATTTCCCGCAGGGCGGCCAGATTTTTCTCGGAGAAAAAGCTGTCCGCCGCCGTTGCCGCCTTGTTGCCCAAATACACTTTGCCCTCGTCCAGGCGCTGGCGCAGATCCTCCGGCGACAAGTCAATGATTTCAATTTCGTTTGCCCACTCCAGCACCGTATCCGGCACGCGTTCACGCACTTGGGAGCCTGCTAGGGATTCGACCGAATCGGCGCGGCTTTCCAGATGCTGGACATTAATCGTCGTATAAACGTGAATACCGTGGTCGAGGAGTTCGCGCACATCCTGATATCGTTTGAGATGACGGCTGCCCGGGATATTGCTGTGAGCCAATTCGTCAACGAGCGCAATCTGGGGTGCCCGCTTAAGCATGCCGTCGAGATCGAACTCCTCAAAGGTCGTGCCACGATACGGCAGGCGCGCGGGCGGCAGGCGCTCGATATCCTCCAGCAACGCTTCGGTCTCGGCCCGCCCATGTGTTTCCACCACCCCCGCGACCACATCCCATCCGGCCCGCCGTTTGGCCTGGGCGGCCTCCAGCATGGCATAGGTCTTGCCGACGCCGGGAGACATGCCGAAGAAAATCTTCAACCGGCCTTTCTTCCCGCTGGGGATGGGCTCCTTAGGGCCTGATGATGGCGTAGACGTGGGTGACATTCAATTTTTCATTGTAGGACAATAAACGAAGATGACGAGGCTGGTTTAGCATGGGACTGGGCCGTAGATTTCATCGGCAAAATGGGAGGCGGCAATCTTTTCGACTTCCATGGCGTGTTTGAGCCCGAGGCGCTCGATCAGGGTGCGGTGGGCATCGTTGAGGGTCCGGCAATAGATCTTGCCTCGGGCCTCATCGCCCAGCGCACTGACGACTTCGAGGAACGGAAGCAGTTCACTCCCAATCGCTACACAGACGGCATCAAAGCCTTCCAGGTGGAGTTCCTCCAGTACTCCCCTGTTATCGATATCGGCGACCAATGCATGGTCCACCCGTTCTGCGATCCGTTCAACAATGGTGGAATCCCGGTCCACCGCCGTCACCTGGCAACCCCGCCTTGCCAACTCGGTTGCCAGCGCTGAGCCGAACCGCCCCAGCCCGATGATACAGACGTGCGGATGTTTCATAGCGAGGCCTCCTCCATATCCGTGCCCACGCCATCCAGGGCGAGGTTGATTTCAAGCACATTGACAATCTTTGATCCGGTCAAAAAGCCTCCAGGCATGAATGACAGGCGATCAACGAGCATGTTCACTTGCGCCGGGTCGACATTCCGGGCCGACGCAACCCGCGGGACTTGATAACGCGCCGCATCTATTGAAATATGCGGGTCCAGTCCGCTGCCGGAAGCCGTCACCAGATCGGCGGGGGACGGATTTTCGAGCGTGGCCCCCAAGGCGGTTAACACGGGGGCGGCCCGTTCAGCCAGCGCGGGATTCGTCGGAGCTAGGTTGCTGCCGCCCGCACCTGCGCCGTCATAGTCCACGGCAGAAAGGCGTGGCCAGAAGTATCGGTCCTGTGAGAAAGCCTGTGCAATCTGCCGACTGCCGATGACCTGCCCTTCCGGCGACGTGATGAGACTTCCATTGGCGGTGTGCGGTGTCAGGGTTTGGGCGATGCCAAGAATGAGGCCGCCGTAACCGACGACACAGATGATCGACGAGACAAGAACGATGCGAAGCGTGCCGAAAAAGATGTTCATGGGAATATTCCTTTCGTGGATAGGATTAACGCATAAAGGCAAGGTGCTCGGCAATGGGTCCGAGCAGCGCCACCGGGAAAAAAGTGAGCGCCCCGATAAATATAATTGTTGCCAAGGTCATGACACCGAAGGTCGCGCTGTCCGTGCGAAGGGTGCCGACGGTTTCTGCCTGAAGCTTTTTGCCAGCCAGCGAACCGGCAATGGCCAATGGCAGGATTATGGGGATGAAGCGCCCAAGCAGCATGACCAGACCCGTTGCGATGTTCCAGGGTACGGTGTTGTCGCCAAGCCCTTCATATCCCGAGCCATTATTGGCCGCCGCCGAGGAGAACTCGTAGAGAATTTCAGTAAATCCACGAGGCCCTTCGTTGTTGGTCGCGTCGATGCCCCACGCAGTGGCGGCGAACACAGCTGTTCCCACAAGGATGAACAGCGGGTGAGTAATGAGCGCGATGACGGCGAGCTTCATTTCCCGAGGCTCGATTTTGCGCCCAAGGTATTCCGGCGTTCGTCCAACCATCAGGCCCGCCACGAAGACCGCGATGACGATGAAAATAAACATGTTGATCATGCCGACACCCACGCCACCAAAGGTCGCGTTGAGCCACATGCCAGTCAGTGCGGCCAGGCCCGCCAGTGGGTTGAGGCTGTTCTGCATGGAGCCAACAGATCCGTTACTTGTCGAGGTGGTCAGCACGCCCCAGAGCGGGCCGGTCGTTGCGCCCAGGCGCAGTTCCTTACCTTCGAGGTTGCCCACGGTCTGCTCTACAGGCAGCTCCGCGAAGGCCGCCGTTGGCGTCGCTTCAAAATAGACCGCCGAGCCCGCCTTGAGGAGCAGAAGCGTGAGCATCACCCCAAAAATGACGGCAGCGTGCTTCAGGTTGCCGACGATCCGGCCATACATCCAGACGCAGGCCATTGGGATCAGGATCAGCAGGACCATCGAGAGGATGTTGGTGAACAATGTGGGATTCTCCAGCGGGTGCGTGGAGTTCGGACCAAAGAAGCCGCCGCCGTTCGTGCCAAGTTGCTTGATGGTGAGGAAAGCCGCCACGGGACCACGCGCAATGGTCTGCTGCACACCCTCCAGGGTCGTTGCGATTACCGAGCCTCCCACGGTCATCGTCATGCCGCCCAGCACCATCAAGGTCGCGAAAACAGCCGCCATTGGCAGCAGCACAAGGAAGGTCGCCCGCTGCACGTCCATCAGAAAATTGCCCAAGTCCTTGCGCCCGGACAACCCGCGGGCCAGAGCCGTGAGCGCGGCGATGCCGGTCGCCGCCGATACGAACTGAAGCCACATTAGGGCAAACAACTGACTGAAATAACTGAGCGAGACTTCCCCCGAGTAATGTTGCAGGTTCGTATTGGAAGTGAAGGAGGCTGCGGTGTTGAAGACGAGGCTGCCTTCAAGGGCTTCTCTGGCGTCTGGGTTGAGCGGCAGGTGCTGCTGAAAGGCAAGGATCCCAAAGGACAGGACGAACATCACCGTGTTGAAGGCCAGCATGGTCAGCACATAGCGCTTCCAGCCTTGCGGGGTTGCCGTGGCTTTTCCTCCGATAAAGAGAAAGATGCCATCCAGCTTTGTCCGCAAACCCGGCGCCGTGGCATCCGGATCCATCGCCCATTTCAGGTAGCGTCCCAGCGGCCAGGCGAGCAAGGCCGTGCCACCGATAATGAGGGTCATGAAAATGATGGTTGTCATAGTGTGAAAAGGTTCGGGTTACAGCCGGTCTGCGGTCACGGTCAGGAGCGCCAGCGCGGCAAAGGTCAGAAGTCCGAGTAGTAACATTCCTATAAGCATGGTAAGTTCCTCCGGTAAGGTTCAGGCGAGTCCGAGTCCGGACACCATCAGGTCGATTATTTTGATACCGGCAAAGGGCAGCAGGAGGCCGCCCAGTCCGTAAATGAGCAGGTTGCGCCGCAGCGCCTGCGCCGCGCTGATCGGCTTGTAAGGGACGCCCTTGAGCGCCAGCGGAATCAGTGCGATGATGACCAGGGCGTTAAAG
>JBNGDP010000135.1:0-10085 GCA_049975345.1 Oceanipulchritudo sp.
ACAAGCCCGCCGGCGCGCTCCGTGGTTCCACAATTTTCCGGGAAGAACCTTCTTTCTTAAGACCTTGGACTTTAATTCATGTTCAGACAAGGCGGCTGTTCCTGGAGTTAACCGGAATCATCTTCATGAATTGGCCGTGCTAATCCCCCCGCTTCCCGAACAGCGTGCCATCGCCCACGTCCTCGGGTCACTGGATGACAAAATCGAGCTCAACCGCAAGATGAACGCCACTCTGGAGGCGATGGCCCAGACGCTCTTCAAGAGTTGGTTCGTCGACTTCGACCCGGTCATCGACAACGCCCTCGCCGCCGGCAATCCCATCCCCGAGGACTTACAAGCACGCGCCGCCGCCAGGGAATCTTTGGGCTATGCCAGAAAGCCGCTGCCCGAGGATTTGCAGAAGCTCTTTCCCGATTCGTTCCAGCTCACGGAAGAGCTGGGCTGGATTCCGCGGGGGTGGGAGGCTAAGAGCGTATCAAGTGCCCTTTCAATCAATACTACAGAAAAGCTAAAGAAAGGTACCATCGCTACCCACGCCGACATGAAGGCTCTACCTACAGAGGGGTTTTCCGTGGATGAAGTAGTCAGCAAGCCCTACAAGGGAGGTTCAAAGTTCCGAAATGGCGACGTCTTGTTAGCGCGTATTACCCCCTGCCTTGAGAATGGGAAAACTGCTGTAGTGGATTTTCTCGTTGGCGATGACGTGGGCTTTGGCTCAACAGAATTTATTGTGCTTCGAGGGAAGCAGGCAATTACAACACCTTTTGTCGCCTGCTTATCCCGACTAAAACAATTTCGGGAGCATTGCATCGCAAGCATGGTCGGGTCCTCCGGGCGCCAAAGAGTCCAGAATGCATGCTTTGACAACTATTACCTAGCACTACCGCTCGATCCACGGCTCTTGAGTGCCTACGATGCTCTCACCCAGCCTCAATTCCAGCGGATCACCCATAATGTACAATTGAACCGCGACCTAGCCAAGACCCGCGACACCCTCCTGCCGAAACTTCTCTCCGGCGAACTCCGCCTCCCCTTGGATTGTTGATAAAATGCCCACCCCCAACGAAACCGTCCTTGAAGAGACCTGCCTTGAATGGCTGGCGGAGCTTGGCTGGGCGGTTGCGCACGGGCCGGATCTGTCGCCCGATGGAGGCAGTTCCGAACGGGAGGATTATGGGCAGGTGCTATTGCTTGGGCGGTTGCGGGAGGCATTACAGCGCATCAATCCTGAGATTCCGCCTGAAGGGATCGATGATGCCATCAAGAAGCTGACGGTTACTGAGTCGCCGGATCTGGTTGTCAATAACAAGCAATTCCATCGCTACCTGACGGACGGGGTCGACGTTGAGGTATCGTCAGAAGCCTATGGTGGTCGGCGTCATTGCAAGGTTTGGCTCGTTGATATTGAAGACCTCGGCAACAACGACTGGCTGGCCCTCAATCAGCTTACGGTCATTGAGAACAAGCGGAACCGACGGGCGGATCTTGTCCTGTATGTCAATGGCTTGCCGCTCTGTTTGATGGAGCTGAAAAATCCCGCTTCCGAAAACGCTACCGTACGCCATGCCTTTAATCAGATTCAAACCTACAAGCAGGACATCCCTTCCCTCTTTACTTCGAATGCTCTGGTGATCCTCTCCGACGGCTACCAGGCACGCACCGGGACGCTGACCAGCGGATGGGATCGATTCATGCCGTGGCGGACAATTGACGGGGAGGAGATTCTTCCCAAGGGAACGCCTGAGCTGGAAGCGATGGTCCGGGGGTTGTTTGACCAGAAGCGGTTTCTTGACTACATCCTGAACTTTATCGTCTTCGAGCAAAACGGCTCGGCCATCATCAAGAAGGCAGCAGCGTATCACCAATACTGGGCGGTGAACAAGGCGCTGGCCTGCACCCTGTCCGCCTGCGGCCTCGACGCCGATCCCGAACTGCTGATTGGCCGGTTTCCACTGGAGGTGCCTGACGGGACCGTCGAGGAACATGCCAAGACAATCGGCAAAGGAACGGATCACTTTGGTGGGCGGCGAATTGGCGTGGTCTGGCACACCCAAGGCAGCGGCAAGAGCCTGTCGATGACGTTCTATGCGGGTAAGGTCATCCGTCACCCGGCCATGGATAATCCCACCCTTGTGGTGATCACCGACCGCAACGACCTGGATGATCAGTTGTTTGGCACCTTCGCCCTCTGCAGGGATCTGCTGCGCCAATCACCTGTTCAGGCCGATAGCCGCTCCCACATACGGGATTTGCTGAAGGTGGCGGCGGGTGGTGTCGTCTTCACCACCATCCAGAAGTTTCTGCCTGACCAAAAGGGGGACAGCTTCCCGTTGCTGTCGGAGCGCAGCAATATCGTGGTGATTGCCGATGAGGCCCATCGCAGCCAGTACGATTTTATCGATGGGTTTGCCCGTCACCTACACGATGCCCTGCCCAATGCCTCCTTTATCGGATTTACCGGGACCCCCATTGAGCGAGGTGACCGCAGCACACCGGCGGTGTTTGGGAATTACATCGACAAGTATGACATTCTCAGGGCCGTCGAGGATGGCGCCACGGTGCCGATCTATTACGAAAGCCGGCTTGCCCGTCTGGAACTTCGGGAAGATGAATTGCCCCTCATCGATCCTGAGTTTGAGGAAATTACCGAGGGAGAGGAAGACAGTGGCAAACAGCGCTTAAAAACCAAATGGGCGGCATTGGAAGCCATGGTCGGGACAGAGCATCGCCTCGGTCTCGTGGCCAATGACCTCATCCAGCACTTTGAAGCGCGGTTGGAAGTCATGGATGGCAAGGCCATGATCGTCTGTATGAGCCGGCGTATTTGCGTGGATCTGTATGAGGCGATCCGCAAATTGCGCCCTGACTGGCACAAGGACGACGACGCCACGGGTTCCCTAAAGATTGTGATGTCCGGCTCCGCTTCCGACGACCCCGATTGGCAACCGCACATTCGAAACAAGGCGGGCCGGGAAGCCATGGCCAAGCGCTTCAAGGATCCGAATGACCCGCTCAAAGTGGTCATTGTCAGGGATATGTGGCTGACGGGATTTGATTGCCCAAGCCTCCATACGATGTACGTCGACAAGCCCATGAGCGGACACAACCTCATGCAGGCAATTGCCCGCGTGAACCGTGTGTTCCGCGACAAGCCCGGCGGATTGGTCGTGGATTACCTTGGCCTAGCCGACTCCCTCAAGCGGGCACTCTCCGATTACACCGCCAGCGGTGGCCGGGGATCCGCAACGGTCGACCAGGAAGAGGCGGTCAAGGTGTTCATTGAAAAGCATGGTGTAGTCTGTTCCATCATGCACGGCTTTGATTTCAAAAGCATTATCAAGACGACGGGTGCGGCCCGGTTCAAGGGGGTCACGGAGGCCATGGAGCACATTCTTTCCCTTGAAGACGGCAAGAAGCGCTTCCTGACAGCGGTTACGGCCATGAGCAAAGCCTTTGCGTTGTCCGTCCCGCATCCCAAGGCCTTGTTCCTGCGGGATGAGGTTGGCTTGTTCCAGGAGATCCGCACAGCGCTGGTGAAATCCACCGGAGACGAATCAGGGAAATCGCCCGCTGAGATCGACGCCGCCATCAAGCAACTGGTGTCCCGCGCCATTTCCTCGACCGAAGTCGTCGATGTCTTCCAGGCCGCCGGAATCGATCGGCCCGATATTTCCATTCTCTCGGATGAGTTTCTGGAGGACGTAAAACACCTCCCGCAGAAGAATCTCGCCATGGAACTGCTGAAGAAGCTGATCCATGATGAGATCAAGACACGGGCCAGCAGGAACGTCGTGCAGGCCCGGTCCTTCTCCGAAATGCTGGAGTCCTCCATCAGGAAATATCAGAATCGCGCCATCCAGGCGGCAGAGGTGATCCAGGAATTGATTGAACTGGCCAAGGAAATTCGCGAATCCCAGCAACGCGGGGCGAAGCTGAAACTCACCGACGACGAAGTGGCCTTCTACGATGCCTTGGCCGACAATGGCAGCGCAGTCAAGGTGATGGGCGACGACAAGCTCAAGTTCCTCGCCCAAGAACTCGTCCTGCGCGTCCGGCAGAGCGTCAGCATCGACTGGACCCTCCGCGAAAACGCCCGGGCCCAGATCCGCGTCCTCGTCAAACGCATCCTTCGCCACTATGGCTACCCGCCTGACATGGAGAAAAAGGCCACCGAGCTGGTCTTGGAGCAGGCCGAAACCCTCTGCAGGAGTTGGGTATGAGAAACTGCCCTTCAGTAAAACTATCAAAGGACTCAATCACGTGGGCCTGCAAGCACCTTTCCAAGTTTGGAGACACTGACATGCTGCCGGTTCCCATTGAGTACCGGGCAATCTCCCAGCATATCCAACCAATCGCAGACAGAATTGCTGAGGTGGATTTGTCATCTCATTCGTTCGAGGTTCCCAAACGTGTATCCGTGCCAAAAGTTTCGGGTGGCATACGGATAGCCAGACAACTGTCCCCTATTGACTCCATTATCTATACCGCGATTGCTTTTGAGGTTTCATCTCTAGTAGAGGCCCAGCGGATTCCTGAGACGCATTGCCAATCATGTTCATACCGCGTAAAGCCGGATGCTACTGGCCGTTTTTTCGCGGAGGATGAGGGATACAATCATTTCAAAGCTGCCATAAACTCAGCCTTGGAGGATCCAGATATATCTCATGTCGTCACGCTGGACCTCTCTGATTTCTACGGACAGATCAGCCACCACAGTGAACTGGTAATTTGCATTGAGGGTCGCACTATCGAGGGGATGCCACCAGCCCTGCAACCCAACCACCCGGTTTTCAAACTCCGGAATCTCCGTGAATCCATCTGTGGTGAGATCCAAGCCCTCCCGATCCTGCACGAAACCGTAGGTCGTCAGGCTGTAACGTCCATCAGGATCGACGTAGTCACCGCGCACGGAAGCCTCCCAATCACTGGCATCACCCAAAATGCTCTCATAGCCGACAGGGGTTCTGAACCCGGTTGCCACGGGCTCGGCCGTAATCAGGTTAACGACTCCCGCCATGGCTTCGGGGCCGTAGAGCACGGAGCTGCCCCCTTTCACCACTTCGATGCGGTCGATGAAAATGGCGGGGAACATGTCCGCCCCATATACTTTCGCCAATCCAGAGTAGAGCGGAGCGCCATCAAAGAGAATGGCGGTGTAGTCGGTGCTGAGTCCCATCAACTGGATCTGGTTCAGCCCGCAATTCTGGCAGTCGTTTTCGAATCGCGCGGTGGGAATCAGTTTCAAGGCATCCCGGAACGAGGTAACATTAAAACCCTCCAGATCGCCGGCTAGAACGAGTTCCGTTTTTACCGGTGCCTCGGTTACGAGGCGCTCGGTACGGGTCCCGGTAACCACCATTGGCTCCAGCTCGACAAGCGGCTCATTACCAGATGGAACCCCCCGGGCGTTTACGGTTGCACCTGCGGGCGATAAGTGTCTGTAGTACATCTTTCATCATTGGCGCAACGGATTCTACCGTTTTGTAAAATCGATTTCCGCCCCGTGAAGGACGAATTGTACCCCGAGAGGGAGAATCTGCGGAAAGTTAATGACCCGCCGCTCCGGGCTTGCCCACAGAATGGAAATGACGTTTACTATTGGGAATGATGAACGGGGCTCTTTTGAATAAAGTTTCGGAGCGTTTGCGGACGAGTCCACTGCGACTTACCCGCAAGCGGAAACGCATTCTGGGCGCTTTAATGGCTTTCGAGCATCCCGTTTCCGCGGCAGAGCTGCGAAATCAGGCGCAGTTGCCGGAGAGCGACTTGGTCACCGTCTATCGCACGTTGGAAGCCTTTGAAGGAATCGGGATTGTCCAGCGGATTCCCCTCGATACAAACGGACACCTTTTTGAACTCACCGCACCCGACGACCACCATCACCATCTTCTTTGCATTAAATGCCACAAGGCCGAACGCATCGACAGGTGCATAGGCGGTGAACTGGAGGAGGAGGCCCGCAAGAGGGGCTTTTCGGCAGTCAAGCACGTGATGGAAGTCTACGGCATCTGCGCGGATTGTGCTGTGATTGACTCCTGACTGCGATCTCCCTGAGCAATACGAAAATTCAGAAAGCCAAGGTGGCTTGCACACTGATACTTCTTCCCGGACTCAAGGCGTAGCCTTTGTAAGTATCGAGAAAGTCGCGATAAGCTTCATCGGTCGCATTTTTCAGTTCCACATCGAAGCGGAAGCGGCCGATCGCAAAGCCCAAGCCCATATCCAGAAGGGTGTAGGTATCGGTTGAAGCGGTTCCAAAATTCGGATTACGGTCAAACTGGGAAAACGGCTCCCTTGGCCCTGCGGAATCCTTGGAGAAAGCATGCCGGATTCCGATCCGGAACTCCGGGTTCTCCAGTTGCCCAAGTCCTTTTCGTTGCAGTTTCAGTTCCAACTGGATCTGATCGGCCGGGAGCATCGGCACATCGCTATTGTCGTCAAACTCACCCCTCACCGCCTCGTAAGTGCCACGCAGGGTCATCCATTCGGTGATGTGCCAGGAGGCCGACAAATCGCCACCATAGAGCAACGCATCTCCCTGGTCGACCTTGAAAACCGGTAGACCCGAACCTGCGTGGGTTGCTCCTGTATCAACAAGGAAAATGTAGTCCGAGAAATCAGTAACATAGGTGGTTGCGGTCCAATTCACCTTCTTGCCCCGCCAGCGAACCTGGAAATCAGCTCCCAAGGAGGTTTCCTCCTGAAGGTTGGCCTCGCCAAACTGGAACGCAGCCACGCCACCATGGACGCCGGATGCATAGAGTTCAAAGAGCGTCGGCGCCCGGAAGCCCCGGTTGAGGTTTGCGGCGAACACCAAGGTGTCGGAAGCCTGAAAAAGCGCTCCGAGCGATGCGGTAACGATATTAAATTCAGTTTCCAGCGCCACAATGACGGGATTCCCCGAGATCGGATCCCTACGGTTCTCCAGCAGTCCGGGATCGGCCGTCCGGGAAGGGTCGGCCTCCTGCGAGCGGTGGTCAAACCGCAATCCCGCCTCAAAGGTCCAGGGATTGGAAAAGAACCGCGCAAGCCCGAAAACCGCAAGGTTCTCGACCTGTCCGCCCGGCGACAAGCCGGTCGGACCGCGGGACTCCTGATCTTCATGGAGCCCTTCAAACCCGAAGGCTCCGGAAAGGCGGTCCTCCCAGTCGCCCCGCATGAATTCGGCCCGAAAAGTGTGACTGTCCCGCTCCAGAATCACATCCGGACTAACTACCGGAAGGGGCTGGCCACCGGGATTGGCTTGACGGAAATTCTCATTCCATTGATAGCTGGCTTTCCATGTCCAGTCGTCTCCGAACGTGCCGGCGCCTTCCGCATGTATCTGGTTGTTTACCAGGTCAACACCGATGCCGCCACCGCTGGGCAGCAGGTAGTTGTTTTCGTGATCCCAACGCTCGTAGCGCAGGGTGAATTCGGAGGGCCCAATCCGGTAGCCGCCTTTTACAAAGCCGTTCCATTGTTCGTAATCGGTAAAATCCAACTCGCCGTCAAAGCGCGGTACATCCGAAGGCTGCCCACTTGGGCTCTGACCATTCCAGGTTTCCGTTTCCGGCACATGCAGGTTGCCTGCGTCACGCCGTACCAGACCTCCCACGATACCGAAACGCTGGTTGCCAAATGCAAAGTCCAGCGCGCCCGTGTTCACTCGGTTGCCGCTTTCATAGCGGTACGTCGCACTGCCTTTGGCTTCAGGCTCGCCGCTGTCAGCAAAGCGGATCTCGGGGCTCATGGCATTGATGGCACCACCAAAGGCATCAGAGCCGTACAGTATCGAGGAAACGCCGCGGACCACCTCGACTCTTTCCAAGAGGAAGGGATCAATATTCGGTGGATGCCGTACCCCGAACTGCTGGTAGTTGACCCCGATACCATCCTGTAAAACACGAATTCGATTGCCGGATAAACCCCGTATGACGGGCAACCCTACACCGCTGCCCGTATTGACCGTGGCTATACCGGGCAGGTGATCCAGAGTGGTGCCCAGACTGGCCGTTTGCCGGTACCCTTTCTCATCCCCGGCGAGGAAGGTGATATCGGAGGCTGCAAGAAAGGCAGGAAGCGGCGTCGCCGTCCCGGTCACCACAAGGGGTTCCAGCTCGACAATGAAGTCCTCGTTGTTGGCTGACGAAGACAAGAATGCCATACCGTTTTCCTGCCCGGAGGCATGTATAGAGCCAGTGCCCAAGACGATTGGCAGCAGCGTGACTATCCGGATGCACAGGAGGTTCGATTTCATGGTCCTTAATGAAAGTTGCTTGCATTAGCGGTCAAGACTCTTTTCTGGGCCGACAGGCGATTGTCTTCATCAATGCCTAAGGTCGGCCATGCATAACTCTCTGATCAAAGTGATCAAAGCTCTGCATACTGTCAGTTACGGATTGATCTGAACATCCCCACTCATCATTCTATTTTCGATCACCCTTGATCATGGCGCAGGAAAGGCACGCCGCCAGAAGGCCCTCTGACAAAGAAACCCCCAACAAGCCATACCATGTGGCCTGCTGCCCTCAGGTTTGTATTTTGATCCCATTCGGGCAAATTCGCCTAATCCATTGATTATCAGCAGTTTAATGAACTTTTACGGGCGCCCATTATGGGTTCGAACACGCTCTATCTTTTCAATTTCTTGGGCGTGTAGGCCACGGACAACTCGACGATGCCGGGGCGGGTTGGATCGGAGGGACTGATGGCGGGGATGGTGTGCAGTTCACTGAGCCACTCGCCGAGGGTGAGGACTTTGAGGGTGCGAAATTTGCCCTCGGGAAACAGGCTTCGGGTGCCGGCATCGCCGGTGAGAAACCGATCCGCCTGAGCGCGCAACGCGGCGGTCATCAGGGGCAGAAGTTAGCGGGGCAACTCGAGGGTTGGATCATGCGTATGATCTTCTGCCAGTTGAAATCCCTGCAGGCGCTGAGTCCATACGCCGATGTCGGCCTGTGGCTCACGCGCAAGATTGCTGCGTGCGGTGGCGACGGCCCACGGACTGGTGAGCAGCTTGTGACCGGCGGCAGCGGATTCCTCGAGCAGGCGGCAGGCATCCGGTGAGATACCGAGCACCCTCCTTCGCTTGCTGCGCAAGCTACGGCGGACAGGGGAAGAGAGCATGGCTGTCCCAGTAGAGGCGCATGGGTGGCTTACCGGTTGACGACCAGCGAAAAATCGCTGATACTGAATCTCGAAATTAAGCGATGCCGACCCTGCGACAGTACAATCCTTATCTGGCGAACAAGAGCCGTGCCGAAGTGCGTGAAATGATCCGCCGCTCGGCCTACGATTCGTCGGTCTTCGAGGGGGTCAAGCTGCCCAAGGATCATCCTGCCGTTCTCCTTTCCAAAGCTTCCAGAAAGAAGTCGGCCAAGGCGCGGTAGTCCTGTTCGTAGCCCTGGGTGACCGCCCGCAAATAGCGGGCATGAACCGCCTCGTTGCCGGGTACATCGAATCCGAAATCCGGCAGTGGCAACCCCGACTGCAGGCACATCAACTCGGCCAACCAACGTGCCAGGCGACCGTTGCCTTCACGGAACGGATGGATAAGCAGCAACTCGGCATGAATGATTGCGAGATCCTCCACGGCACCCCGTGCACTGGACTTTCGCATGGGAGTCCGTGGCGCGAGGATCGTCGCCTCAAAGCGATCCATGTTGGTCTCCACCCGCGAGGCGGGCGGCCAGGTGAACCCGCCCTTGGACATTTCCACGGTCCGGTAGCTGCCCGCCCATTCATAAATGCCACCCATCCAGTCGCGGTGCATGTCCCGGATGAACTGTGCTGTGAATACCGTCTTGTCCGTCACCACATCGAGGTAGCGCTCCTGTGCATCCTCGAGGGCATTGTACTCGGCCTGGTCCATTTCCGGGATGGTCCGGATGCCCAGCTTGTTGCGTAGCACCTTGCCGTGTGAGCCCGGTTCAAATTCACCTTCCAGACCCGGATCGGTGCGGTATTTGGGTGGGCGCGATCCTTTCATTGGCGCCTTTGATAAAGCTCGGCCAGCTCGGATACCACCTTGCGCATGCCCTCGCGGGCGGGCTCGTCGAACTGCACCAGCGGGACCGCCTGGGCCGGGCGCAGGAGAATGCCCT
>JBNGDP010000136.1:0-9652 GCA_049975345.1 Oceanipulchritudo sp.
CGGGACAAGCCCGCCGGCGCGCTCCGTGGTTCCACAATTTTCCGGGAAGAACCATCAATTTCTACAGCGGATTGCGTGTCTTCACTGCCGGGAAGCGGGAGAAATCGCGGTCGGCGCTCCATAATTCGGTCACGCCGTGGTGCAGGCACAGGGCGGCGATGCGCGCATCGTGCACCATGGGCCCCTGCAGCTTGGCCTTCAACGAAAGGCTCTTCAGCGTTTCCCAGTATCCGGGGCCCTCCGCCAGCAATTCGCAGCCGGGCGCCTCCAGCCACACCTGCATCGCCGCCAGCGCCACCTTCAGCGGGGTGGGGGGATCATAGATGCGCGGATGGGTCGTGATGGATATGAATTCATGCACGCAGGGCCAGGGAATGCCCCAGCGGCGGCCCGACCCGGCAAGCCCGGTCAAGGATTCCAAGGCGGCCGCGTGAAACGCGCTGTCCTCCCGGTGCGCGTAGACCAGCAGGTTGGTGTCGACTGCGATCATCGGTCCCCGTAAGCCGCGTCCCGGATTTCTTTCCAGGATGCGTCGCGAAATTCACGGCTCAGCCCGCGCCCCTTGAAGGTCACCGGCTGCAGCGGCCTCTGCGGGGACGATTCCTCCGCTTCCAAGACCTTCCTGAGGCCCTCCTCCGTCAAACTGCGCAGGGTCGTCTTCCGCTTGCGCGCCAGCCCCTTCGCCCGCGCCAGCAGATGGTCCGATATTTCCAGGGTCGTCTTCATGGGTATGAAGCAACGTGGGTAAGGCAGTATTGTCAAGTATGGGTGTATGGGTTTGGTGCGGGAAAGGGTTGGCAAAAGGGCATTGTATCCTGTCTCTGGCGGATCGCGGACGGTATTAACGCCTCAAAATATTTCGCTGACGACTGTCAGTCCCGGGATTTTTCGAAAATGCTCATCTTCGGTAAGTATGACGGCCCCAATGTGCAGCGAGCAGGCGGCGATATGCAGATCCTGAATGGGAAGAACAATCCCTTTTCGATCAAGGTGCCAGGCAAGATCAAGGGTTTCCTTCCAGCGATTTTGGGTTGAAGGGATATAGAGCATCTGCGCCCATGCGCGCACGTAGCGCTCCAGGAACTGCCGTTTTCGAATGCCGCGCCCGACCTCCGCAACGATGATTCCGCAGACGGCAATATCCCGGTCCTCCGCGGCAAGGGCCAGTTCCTTCAATGGATCTTTCCCCAACCGTGCCTGATCGATGTACCAGGAACTGTCGACCATCACGGAACGACTCATGCGTCACCTCCGTTGTAGGGATGCTGTTCCTCGGCAACCCGGAGGAGGGCGGGATCCGAATTGGGATCAAACATGCTCTTGAGGTCCTCTTCGGTAGCGCCAGACCCTTCCCTCAGCAGCTTGACCAGCCTTCCCCGGCGATCAATTTCCCGAAGCGCGGTGGTGATGGCTTCGGTCCGTGTCCGTGCCCCGGTCAGTTTTACGACGCGCTCGAGGAGGGCCTTGTCCAGATCAATGGTAAGCTTCATACATTAAAAATACAGGGGATGTTGTATAATACCAGTATAAAAATGTATGGCTGGGACAAAACCTATTCTGCGCTGAGTTAGGGCATCACCGAAGGAGCAGCAGGTTGCTTCGAGAGCGAAATCAGGAAATGAATCCTCAAGCCGGTGCATCCTTGGGACGGACAATCGGCATCTGGATGGGCTTGCGGGCGGCGCGAAGCAGAAGGATGCTGAAGAGCGTGCCGATGGTCCCGAACAGGACAAGCAGACCGGAAAGGAACCATGTGCTGAAGTGCCCTGGGATGACCACTTTGCGTGGGTTGCCGGGGTCGTAGAAAACCCGGACTGCGGTGGGGAGGCCATCCTGGTTGAGGATCGGGTATTCGGGCTCCAGCTGCTTGCCGGTGGGTGCGCGGAACTCGACATTCCGACCGTCCGGTGTCGTGAACTTGAAGTGGTTCCAGAATATCCAGCTGCGGTCAAAGCGCTCCCTGGCCTCAGCAATGGCGGCATCGGAAGACAGGATGATGGCGGAGCCGCCGATCCGTTCCTTGACCACGTGGGAGGCGAGGGCGCTGGTGGAATTGCCGGTCAGGATCAACTTCATATCCGGCCCCATTTTGACAAGACCGAATCCGGTCATGGCCAAGGCGAACAGGAGCATAACGATCTTCTGGGGCACACACCCCGGAAAATAGGTTTCATGGGCTTCCACGGAACTGCCATCCTTCACGGCCATGGCTTCGGCTTTTGCCTCCGCCTCGGATTCCTCGACACCGCGCTTGCGGATCAGGCCCTTGCGCTCTCGTCGGGTAAAGAGCATACAGATTCCGAGTCCCAGGCTGCTCATGATGACCATCCAGAGGTAGCCGCTCATGTAGTCGTATTTCGGCGGGGCGAAGCTGTTTCCGAGGACGGGCGAGGGAATGGTCAACCGGTTCTGCGCAGCCGCACTGACTGACCGCTTGTACAAGTCCAACGCGTCTGGCAGACGGGGATGATCCGCGCCCAGAAGTTCCTTGATTCGGGAAGCCGCCCCGGTGGACTTCTTGGTGACCTGAATTTCCTCGTGCGGATTGTGGGCGTATAGGGCCTTTACACGGATGCGGTGACGGGTTCCCTCGCTGATGTCCCATGCGCCCGCGTGATTGGAGCGTTCGACGTCCCGGAGGGCGCGGGCAGTCGCCCACACCCTGCGTTGAGGGGTCGGCGCATCCCCGACCCAGTTCCAGATGGCGTAGATGAACCGCGTAACCGGTGACAAGTGGTTGTTGGTCGGGTCCTCAATGGTGTTCAATTCGAGAACGATGCTGGTTGCCTCGCTTACGGACTCGACCACGGCAGGCGTGGCGAGGAGACCAGTCAGCTCTGGCGGCGCCACCGCCTTGAAGTCGTCTGCAAAGGAGTCGATGGAATCAGGCATGGGACCGGGAGTGCCAAGGCTGGCTTCGAGGAAGTAGGCTGAGTCCGAATTATCCGGGCGCAGGTCGAGGATGTCGGGCCGCACGAGTCGCAAGCGATTCAGGGTGCGGGCGATATCGCTGGATTGGGGACGACCTGACAACGGGATTCGCAACAGGGTGGCAGGCTCGGTGTAGGCGGCGGTAATCTGGTCCCCTGCCGTCATGAGGTGATCGGCCAGCGCCGTCTTCACCTCCAGGAGGAAATCCCCGGCTGAGGTCTCCTGCCGGGCTGTAAGCTGTTCGATCGCTTCACGGACCGGGGCCGCCTGCGATTCAAATTGAAGCACTTCCTCGAGGGCGGCCTCGTGCAGGTTCATGTCGCCGGCGAGCAATGCCCGCTCCGCCTGCGCCTCCGCATTGCTCTTTTTGGCAAGGAGCGGGCTGAGTTTCGAATTGAGGTCCTCAATACGGTCCTGCCAGTCGAGGCTCTGCCCGTTTTTACGGCGAATCTCAAAGGCGGTCCCTTCCTCCCACGCGGCATTGGTGGCGTACCATGCCTCGACGGTAAGATCCTCTTTCGCGGCCCCGGTATCCTTAGCGGCCCGTACCTTGCTGAGGATTTCAGCCTCGTGGTAGCGGCCATCAAGGGTGAGACGGACCATGTCCCCGCCGGGCGGCATGAAGAGCGACGAATAGAGGGCGATGAAGACCCCGACCCCGTTGAGGGTGATGACCTGCAGGCTCTTTCCGACAAGGTTGCTGCCGGCGGTAAAGGTGCCCATTTCATTGCGCGGGACGTAATCGTAGACCAGCGGCATGTAGAGCATGCCAAGGAGGATGCCCGCGATCGAGGCCATCTCCCCGAACAGGATGACCTCCGGCAGGCTGGGGGTCTTGTCGAAAAGGATGAACTCGACGTACAGATAAAATGACAGCTCGATGAGAATCGAGATGAACAACAATATCTCGAAGGTCTTCATCCGCGGCAATTTGTCCGCGAAGAACCCGATAATCACGATGAGGAAGATGTTGATGGTCGTCCCGACAGCGACATTGATGCCCATCTCCTGTTTGGTGAAGCCCCATTGCTCGACGTAGAGCAGGGCGCCGAGGCTGCCCAGCCCGGCGTGGGCGACAATCCAGCCGGTGATGAGGAGGTAGACCGGCCAGAGGTTGCGGTTCAGCAGCCCGCCGAGGATGTTGCGCAGGGTAAAGCGCTCCCCGCGCAGCCTGCTGGGCTGGTAGGTCTCCTTGATGCCGAAGGCGACCAGCATGGCCATCATCAGCAGGGCCGCGGCAATGCCCCAGTAAATGGATTCCTCCCCGGTTATCGGGAATCCCGCATAGTACTTGAAGTCGTCAAAGCGCCCGATCGCAATCAGGTTGAAGGCCAGCGTGGCGATGTTCTGGATCCAGACCCCGATGGCCGCCGCGGTGCCGCGCTGCTTCGGCGGCACCACCTCCTGCTTGAGAATGTCATACGGCCCGTTTCCTATGTCGTGGGAAACCTGATACACCAGGTAGGCGATGAGCAGCCCCCAGATGTTCGGCATGAGCGGCATCGCGATGAAGGCCGCCGCCACGCCCACCATTGATGGAATGATGAACGGCTTGCGCCGCCCCCAACGCGTCCAGATCCGGTCCGAGACAAAGGAGCAGACCGGCCCCACAAAGATCGAGAGCAGGTAGGGGATGCTCATGATGAAGGTGATCCCGGCCGGGTTTTCGATGAACTTCTTCAGCGAAAAGATGAACACCGAGGCGATGATCATGTACTTGAACCGCATCGTCCCCCACGGGGCGGCGACGGTCAGCTGCCACAGAAAGGGGATCTTGTTGCGGGCGGTGACGAGCATGCTCCTGTAGCTATTGATTGGATCTCCATCGCTAACAGGTCAAATCGCGGTTTAACCGTAAACTTCCGCCTTCAACAGGCGCTTTACGGCTTAACTGGAATTTGCCTTCAGCCTCCAGACCGATTGGTTGATAGTTGGGTTTCCCCTTAAAATCATCCGTTAACCCAAATTCCGAAAATGAAACAACACCTGTATACCACTGCCTTGTTGCTGCCAATCCTGCTGGCCCCCCTGTCGGCCCAAACCACGCTTTTCTCCTATGGTGAGAGCACGGATTACGTGACTTCAACAAACTTCCTCTCCATGCTGGACGGAACAACCGACGCGGGTGTCAACGATTTCAACCGCGCCTTCAGTGCGACGGTCAACATGAGTCCGGAAGCACCCGGCTATGCGGGTCCAGCTTTCTTCGGTGGATGGGAAACCAGCGGCTCCCTTGCACAAGCTATGGATTTTGGGCCGTACATCCGGAATGACTGGGTGCAAACGGGTGGCTTTGATGGCATATTTTTCGACCTCAATCACAGTGCCTTTCAGGAGGGCCGGGCAGCCTTTGTCCTGATGGGTGATACCGTTCCGACGAACTTGAGCGACCTGCTGGCTTTCTCAGTGAGCGCCGGACGCAATTCCGGAACAGGCAATTTCATGTTGGTTAGGGCCGTCATCCGGGTCGCGGGAAATTACTACATTGGCAGTACGGAATCCAGCATTCCCGGTGCGTACACAAACGTCAGTCTGGACCTAAGTTCCTGGAAACACTATTATCCGGCCACAACGATGCTCGATTTTTCGACCCCTCCCGCAACACTTGCCGGCACTGCCCAGGTGGACGCTGTCGGCGTGGTGCTTTATCGGGGAGTGGAGACAACCACCGGTGTGCAGGACGACGTCTGGATGACCTTTGGCAAGTTTGTCGCCACCGCAACGAGTGCCGTTGAGCCCCCGGTCCCGGTTCTTTCGACCTCCACCTCGGGTGGCAACCTTGTCATCACGGTACCGAGTGAATCCGGGTTTGACTACCAGTTGGAGACGGCGACTTCCAGCCTGGGTGGATGGACTGACGTGCCCGGTGAAGTTCAACCCGGCAATGACGGCGACCTGACGTTCACCCAGCCGCTGCCTGCGTCCGGAGCGAAGGACTTTTACCGCGTTGACGTGACCGCACAATGAGGCCCACCTTCCCCCTGATCCTGTTGGCGGGTCTTGTTGCAACAACCGGCTTGGCACAAACCGTGTACACGCCGGCCAACGCGTCCGAATTTTCCACCGCGGCGGCGGTGGTCAATCCGGGCGACGTGATCGAGCTGCCTGCCGGAGTTGTCTCCGGCTGGAATGCGCTGGTCCTGACGCGTGACGGCACGGCGGAGGCACCAATCATCGTGCGCGCACCATCGGTGTATGGAACAACGATCACCGGCAGCACCTTCTTCGTCGTCCAGGCGGATCATGTCGTCATCAAGGGATTCAAGTTCATCAACACGACCTCCACCTATCCGGTCTGGTTTTTTTCCGGCAGTCATGGGCGGGTGACCCAGTGTTATTTTGACGATGCCAATGCCAGCACCTACGTGCGGGCGGATCCGGCGACGGGGGTGTTGGACAGCGCCTCGAATCTCGTCATCGACCACAATTATTTCACGGAGGGATCCACCAATGCCATCAACCTGGTCGGCCTTGCGGACAGCGGCTTCGTCGGGGGGCATTTGATCGAACACAATATTTTCCGCGATGCTCCACAGTCTTCGGGAACCAATGAGGCGATCTCCCTGTATTCAGACGGCAAGCACATGGGGTACAGGCTGAACGCCACCGTGGCCCACAACGTCTTCGACAACTGGGACGGTGATCCGGATCTCGAGATCGTCACGATCAAGAGCGGCGGCAACACCTTCAAGGGGAATGTCTTTGCCTGGTGTAACGGCTATTTCAGCTTTCGGCGCGAGAATGAAAACCGGCTGGAAGGAAATCTCTTCTATCGAAACACCGAGGGAACCCGGGTGTACGGCGACGGCCATGTCATCATCAACAACGTCTTTGAATCACTGGACCGCTGGGGTCTTTACATGGGCAATTCATGGGACCAGGGCGGAGGGATTGAGGCCAAGGCCGCCACCAATTGCCTGATCGCCCACAACACCTTCAGCAATACCCCCTACCGCACGTGGGTCTTCTACGAAAGTTCCATGCCGGATGGAGGGACGGTTCCCATCGGCAACCTTCTCGCGGGCAATATCGTCGAGAGTCTGGTCAACACGGACGATCTGGTGCGCGACCAATCGGGGTTCTTCGCGGTCAACACCATTGACCGGAATCTTTTCCACCGGATTGGCGGGAACCTGGGACCCACCGGCACCAACCCCGTCACCAGCGGCCCGGCACAGCTGACCGGCAGCGGCGACCAGCTGTACCTGACCGCCGGCAGCCCCGCCCTCAACGCCGGCAGTGCCGGAACCGGGGTGACGACCGATTTCTTCGGCTCCCCCCGCGATGGTAGCCCCGATCTTGGACACCATGAATTTGGTGCCGCTGCCACCCCAATAGCCGAGCCGCCCTTGCCGCCCCTGCCGCCCGACCGGACCGGTTACGACGCCCTTCCGCTGGAGGCCGCCTTTACCACCTATCCGGCTACCGTCGTCGCCGGCGAGGCCATGAACCTGGATGCCGCAACGTCCAAGGGAAGCATTGTCGAGTATTCCTGGGATTTCGGCGACGGCAACAGTTACACCGGTGCTGAGCTGTTCTTCCCTCACGATTGGGCCGTTCCCGGCCTTTACACCATCACCCTCACGGTGAAGGATGGCTCCAACGCCACTGATTCCCGGCAGTTGCAGGTCATTGTCACCAACCCCGACAATCCCTACGACCCGTTCATCGATGCGGATGGCGACTGGGTGCATGCCGCCAACGATCCCGATGACGCCGATCCGCGCAATCCCTTCCCCATGCCGCTGCAGGCGGAAATTATCCGCTCAGGCAGCGACTGGATCCTGCGCGTCCCCCTCAGTCCGGGCGTCACCACCACCGCCCAGCAGAGCGATGATCTCGCCGGTTGGGGTGGCTTTTATACGTTTCCGGATGTCGCCGCTCCACAGATGGGGGAAACCACCATCCCGCCATCGCTGACCCCGCCGGCAAAGGATTTCAGCAGCTGGCGGGCTTCCAAATCACACCCTTGAGCAAGCGGGTTGACACGGTGGCAAAAAGTGACACCATTTCAATTGGTGAATCGGAAACACGCAGCGACTCTTGAGAAGATAAGAAGCCGCCCTGAAAGATCCGATGTCCCGTGGAAGGACATCGAGGCATTGGTTCTGGCCCTTGGTGGTGAAATTTCCGCAGGGCGCGGCTCACGCGTTCGGATTCACCTCAACGGCGTGCGGGCTGTTTTTCATCGGCCCCATCCCCAACGGGTTACCGACAAGGGTGCGCTCAAATCAATGAGAAAATTTCTGGAAGCAGCGGAGGTTTAAGATGGAATACAAAGGATACATGGGAACCGTCGAATATGACGAGGAAGCCGAAATCTTTCACGGCGAGGTGATCAATCTCAAGGATGTGATTACCTTTCAGTCCGACTCGGTGGCAGGCCTGAAACGGGAATTCCGCGAATCCATTGATGACTACCTGGAGTTTTGCCGGGAGCGGAAGGAAGAAGCGGAAAAGCCCTTTTCAGGAAAACTCACCCTGAGATTAAATCCCGAGTTGCACCGGAAGCTGTACATCCGGTCGCGCAAGGAGAAAAAGAGCCTGAACCATATCATCACCGAGGCGCTGGATAAGGTTTCTTGACGCCGAACAAGTCCCGCCGGCACAGATTTTCACCGGCTGGCGGATGAGGAAGCAGGGGCCATGAGGGCGATCGTATAGGTGGGCCTTGTTTTACGATTGAACTTTCAAACACCTTTCATTCCGCAGGCTGGTGGGCAAAGTTATTATCTCGATCACTATCAACCAAATGTAGCATATGAAAAATCTATTCGTTCTACTCCTTGCTTCAATTACCAGCCTACCTGTTTTTGGAGCTGTCTTGTTAACCTGGGACACTTCGGGAATCGCTGGAGGGCTTACCGGAACATCCGTTCCAACAACTTTAGCCAGTAATTTTAATGATTCCGGACTGAGTGCCTCCACAATCAGCGTCGGATCGGGCTTGACTGCGTGGGACCCAACGGATCCTGAGCGCTTCCAATTCTCGGGCTGGAATGCGGGCTCAGACTCGTACCTTGAATTCACCGTGGCGGCGGTTGGCGGATACCAGCTTTCGGTATCGGGAATTGAATACCACTATCGCGCGCGCGGCAGTGGCACCCAGGCGCATACGGCCAATATCTACAGCAGCCTTGACGACTTCAGCTCGCCAGTCGGATCCGTGGCCGTTGCCGGTGGGAACACGTTTCCGGGGCAAGAGCTGAGCATTGCCATAACCGGCGTCACCGACGTGACAACTGTCACCTTCCGGTTGCTGCACGAAGGCGGCGATCCGGCTCTCGATACATGGCGCCCGCTCGGGCTCTACGGCAATTCAGGAACCGAAGATATTGAATTCTCGGTGGTCGGCTCTGTCACGGTCGTCCCCGAGCCGTCGACCTACGCGCTGCTGGCGGGGATGGCCACGCTCGGGCTGGTGCTGATCCGTCGTCGCCGCGGCTGAGAGGCGCATTTTTTCAAGGGTTAGGGGTTTTTAAACAGAGGGCCGGTTGTATTCGTACAGCCGGCCCTTGTTGTTGTCGGGTGGGGGCGTGGATAAAGGGTGCTGGCGGAGGAGGGGATTCCCCGGGGGAATGGGATTCTCACAATGACCAACGCGCCTTGAACAGGCGCGGGGATCCTCGCGGCCCTTCAGGCCGCGCGGTTAATTTGGGCACCCATCACCCAGGGAATCCCCTCCTTCGCCCCGCTTCGCGGTGCTCCGGAGGGTCATCCC
>JBNGDP010000137.1:0-9620 GCA_049975345.1 Oceanipulchritudo sp.
TCATGATCGGATTGTAGCGGATCGAGGGATCCTCCACATCGACCGGCTTGTCCTCTTCCTTGATGTCGACCGGTTCCCACTGCCAGGCCCCGGCGGGGCTTTTCTTCAGCTCCCATTCATGGTTCAGGAGCATGTTGAAATACCCGTCATCAAACTTGGTCGGGCAGGTAGTCCAGGCGCCCTCGATCCCGCTGGTCACCGTGTCTCGCCCGATGCCGCGCCTGGTCTTGTTGTTCCAGCCAAGGCCCTGCTCCTCGAGGCCGGCCGCTTCCGGCTCGGGACCGAGCAAAGCGGCGTCGCCGTTGCCATGGCACTTGCCGACCGTGTGGCCGCCGGCCGTCAGGGCGACGGTTTCCTCGTCGTTCATGGCCATGCGGGCGAAGGTCTCGCGCACCTGGGCCGCCGTCTTGAGCGGATCGGGATTTCCGTTGACTCCCTCGGGGTTCACGTAAATCAGGCCCATCTGCACGGCCGCCAGCGGGTTCTCCATGGTGGATGGATCGTCCACGCTGTCGTAACGCTCGTCGCTGGGGGCGAGCCATTCCTTCTCGGCACCCCAGTAGGTGTCCTTTTCCGGATGCCAGATATCCTCGCGGCCGAAACCGAAGCCGAAGGTCTTCAGCCCCATCGATTCATAGGCGATGTTGCCGGCGAGGATCATCAGGTCGGCCCAGCTGATCCGGTTGCCGTACTTCTTCTTGATCGGCCAGAGCAGCCGGCGGGCCTTGTCGAGGTTCACGTTGTCCGGCCAGGAATTGAGCGGGGCGAAGCGCTGGTTGCCGGTGCCGCCGCCGCCCCGGCCGTCGGCCGTGCGGTACGACCCGGCGGCGTGCCAGGCCATGCGGATCATGAGCCCGCCGTAGTGCCCCCAGTCGGCCGGCCACCAGTCCTGGCTGTCCGTCATCAGGGCGTGCAGGTCCTTCTTGAGCGCCTCCACATCCAGCTTCCTCACCTCTTTTCGGTAGTCAAACCCCTCCCCCATGGGATCGGTCTTGGTGTCGTGCTGATGCAGGATATCGAGGTTGAGGGCATTCGGCCACCATTGCATGGTCCGTTCGCCCATCGAGGTGTTCCCCCCGTGCGCGACCGGACAACCTCCCATCGAGGCGCCCTCCCCGTGTGGTACCGGACACTTGCCGGTGTTCTTCGATTCGTGTTCGCTCATAATTTCTTCTTCGATAAGGATTAGTGGTAATCTGATCCAGCCCGAACCCAAGTCTGCGGCGGACCATCATGTGAGCAAATCGCTTCCCGGCAATTAGTCAACAAACAGGAGCTGGAAGAATCATCAAATTCCATGAATGCGAATGCCCCCACAGCGACCTCTACCGGCAAATCCCACACCGTCCAGGGATCATTCCAACGTTCAAAGTTGAAAACCGTCTGCTTACCGGAAAGGGAAGCCGGGATGAAGGAGATGCAAGTATGGTGTGAATTGACAATCAACATCACCAACCATGGAATTAAAGATGAAAAACTAATCGCTACCATGATCGCCGGCCTGGCCCCGTTCCATGCTGAAGAGCGGGGAATTGCTCAGCATCTCCGAAGTGGCTGCCCACACTCCGGACTCCTTCAGCACCCCGACCGCCGCCCTGGTCAGCAGGGACCTGGCACAAAACCTGAACAACGCGGGATCCTTCACGGTCTTCGCCCCAACGAATGACGCTTTCGACGCGGCCGCCAAGGCTCTGCTCGGGGACGACACGGCGTCTGGATTGGACCTTCTCCCCGCACTGGACAAGGAAACCCTGACGGACATCCTGACCTATCACGTCGTTCCCGGCGCCCTGCTGTCCGCAGACGTGCTGGCATCCAGCAGCTTCACGACTGTCAACGGTGAGGACATCGGTCGCGACGGCACCACCATCGTGGGCGGCCAAGGGAGCTCCGGCAACCTCGTCCTTGACCTGATCGATCTCGAAGCGGCGAATGGCATCATCCATGTCATCGACGGTGTGCTCCTGCCCACGCTCAAGACGGAACCTGTTTCGATCTACCAAACGGCCAAAAACAGCCCGGACTTCAGTTCCCTGGCAGCAGCCATCGACAAGGCGGGGCTGGCTTTTTTCTGAATACCAAGGCATCGCCCGAAAAGGCGATTTTCATCTGCCGGTAAGAAATCCTAAACGGAAGATTCAGAAAAACTGATACTTACTCCCAAAGCGCCTGTTCCGTTGCTGCTACCCCCACTTTTTCATAGCCTTGCCGGGTTATGAAGGGGGGGGTATTATGAAAACAAATTGCGCGAACGGCCGACATAAAATTGAACGATCCATCATCGCGTGCCTGGTGCTCTCGGGTTTCAGCCTGGCGGGACAGGACAACTGGGAAGTACTCCCGGAGGTACCCTTCCCGCACGGGGTCAGTTGCGGGGGCGGCCTGGCCACCGACGGGACCTGCATTTACGCGGCCGACCTCAGCGGGGACGGCAACAACGACTACATCGACCTCGATGAAAACGGGGCCTATACCGCCGGGGAGTACCTCTTTGAATTGGGCATCCCCAACGGCTCGGTGCGCGTGGCCCGCTATGACCCGGATTTGGCCACATGGGAAAGCCTGCCGGCAATCAATGCCGCCGGGGTCGGCGGCGACGCCTTCTCCGGGGGCGATTTCAACGGCTCGCTCTTCCATGCCGAGGGACAACTCTACTACTACCAGTTCCGCGCCGGGCCCAACCGCTGCGCCCTGTACCGCTACGACCTCGCCACCGGCCTGACCGGTGCCTGGACGGAGGTCTGGGACCTTGACACCACAACCGCCCTGATCAATGGCAGCGCCGGGCTCACCGGGGCCGTCGGCCCGGACGGACCGGTCATCCTGCATCACTGCGGCGGCGGCGAATACAGCTTCGCCCGCTCCACCGGGATCGACGGGGTGGCCATGGAGACCCATCTTGAACTCACTCCCTCATGGCCCTTCAGCGGCGCCCACTTCCCCCGCAACGGCGCATGGGCCTACGATCCGCTCAACGGCGCCCTCTTTCACATGAGCGGCAACCAGCTCGTCCGCTGGGACCCCTCCTCCGTCTACGCCCCGGACGACTTCACCACCGCTGTCCCCAACGGCAGCGATGCCCTAGCCGTCTTCTCCACCGCCATCGCCTCCCTCAAGAACGCCCTCGGCTGGGATCCGGGCGGTACCCTCGACAATCCCGGCGCCAGCCTCTGGGGCAACGACATCGTCGTCGTCAACGACCCGACCGGCCTGCTCGCCGGTCCCGCCGGCGAGGACACCGGGGCCAACGTCCTCTACCTTGTCCGCGGTGAAACCACCGCCAACGGCTGGCCCTACAACGAGGGGCGAGGCGCCATCAACAACGGCGACTTCGCCCGCTACTTCCCCGCCACCGGCAACACCCAGAGCCTGCCCGAGGCCCCCTTCCACGTCGGCAAGGGCTCCAGCGCCTGCTACCTCGACGGCTACATCTACCTCCTTCAGGGCGAAACCACGGCCTCCGCCACCCCCTCCTCCGCCGACAGCATCAAGGGCCCCGGCAAGGGCTTCGCACGCTTCTCCATGCTTTCCGAATCACAGGGGACCACCGGCTCGCCAATCATCCCGGTCGGGGACTATATTGACGGCGGCTTTGTCAGCCTGACCGCGCCGCCTGACACCGGTACAGGAACCACCCCGCTGTTCGACGAGGACTGGTCCACCTTCTTTGAAGCCAGCCTCGCCAATCCGGTGGAAATTGTCGTGGAATTCGTTTCCCAAAAGGAAACCGGTGCGGCGCGCGCCCGCTTCGGCGACACCACCTATGAATGGAGCCTTGATGCCGCCAACTCCATGGCCGACCTGACCTCCGGCACCGGCAGCTACATCAGCCTCTTTTCCGGGGAATCCGTGTCGGCTGGCTCAACCGCCTGGCGGGAGTGGAACAGTTCAACCGTCAGCCGCCGGATCTACCGCTTTACCGTGGAACGCCTCGATGCCGGTGCCGTCATCATCCGCGAACTTGAACTGCAAAGGCCCCTGCCCATCGTAACGATCCAGGCCGGCGGCTCGCCGGTCGCGGTCAATTACCTGGAAATCCTCCCCGAAAACCCGCGCCTCGAGGCCGGAAGCTCCACCGCCCTCACCGCCGAGGCCTCCCTCAGCCTCGGTCCGGACCGCTACGACGTTTCCGGGGATGCCGCCTGGAGCTCTTCCAACCATGCCGTGGCCACCATCGATCCCGACGGGACCGCCCACGGGCTCTCCGCCGGAATCTCGACCATCGGGGCCACCCTTTCGAGCCTGACTGCCGGGACGGAGCTGACCGTCGTCACCGTCGGTCCGCAGGATGAGGATGTGTCCGTCGCCTGGATCCAACGACTCCCCGTAATGGACTACGTATGGGAAAGCCCGCAGCCGGATATCGACGGCTGGCCCTCCGAGGGATCAACCGTGACCTGGCGCGCCATGGTCAAAAATTGGTATCCATTCACTCGCTACGCTGTCAGCTACCGATGGCTGGTCGACGGATTGGAGATCGCCGGCGGCCGGACCGACCTCGCCCCCTCCGCATGGACCCCCGTGGACCTCCCGCGCACGTGGACCTTCGCGCGCGAGGAACTTGCCTTTGAGATCGACCCCCTCGGGGAATGTACCGAGGTTTCCGAATCCAACAACACCGTCACCGTCTGCACCGATGCCATTTCGGTCGGCTTCTGGGTCGAGCAATCCGTTTACGATTACTTCCACCAGTATCAGCACGAACTGGAAATCGGGTCCAACGGATGGGAGGACTACGCCCAGCGCCAGTTGACCCGCTGGAACACGATGTGGGAAGAGGCCGTCCATCCCGTTGACGCCCCGGACGGCGTTCTCGACCGTGTCCGCCTCGACAAGATCACCCTTGTCGAGGACGGAGCACTCCCCCTTCAGGGCGGTTCCTACCCGACCAATTACCCTGATACCAGCGACCGGTCCATCGACCTGATGTGGGGCTTCCCCGCCACCTTGTTGAATGGTACCATGTATGACAATCATACCGACCCCGAGGACTGGAATCCCTTCTATTTTGAAGGTTCGCTGATCCACGAACTGGGGCATGCCCGGTATCTCATAGACTGCTACGGGTTCAATGTCGTCGACGGCGCGTCCTTTCCCTCGGTCCATGTCACGCAGAACGGAGGGGTCATCGCCGGCACCCCCTATCTCCCGCGGACATGGCCGTTCTGGGACCATGTCCACATTTCCTGGGCGGGGATCGGCAACCCCTACGAGGGCCTCATGTCCTCCGATTATACCTTCATCGACCGTTACAGCGCAGCCGCCCTCAACCTGATCGCGGGACATCGCGCATGGAAAGGCAACTTCAACGCACCGTACAACATCGGCATTTTCCGTAATGATCTTCCACTACAGAACACCGTCCAGCTGTTCGACGGGCGGGGCCATCCGATTCCCGATGCCACCGTTTCCCTCTACCAGGCCACGGGGGCCGACGGCGTCTGGTACGGCAAACAGTACGACGACATGGCGGACCTCGTCTTCACGGGCGATGCGGACGGCTTCGTCGATGTCGGTCAGAACCCGTTCGCCGCCGGGTCGCTCGAGCACACCTACGGCATCTCCGACATGGTGGCTTTGCTCAAGGTGGAATCCGCCGAAAGGACCGGCTTCGCCTTCCTTGAGGCGGGCCTCTTCAACATGGAAGCCTGGCGGGGGCACGCAGATCATGGATACTACTCCCTCACCGTTCCCATGATCAGCGACACCCGGGAAATCGCCTTTGTCCGCGTCTTCCCCAACGGCACGGACTGGCGGGTCAATGTTATCGCCAGCGGGGACAGCCAGCCGGATGCGATCACCGTCGACGGGCAGCCCGCGGATTACCAGGAGGGCTCCTGGTGGGGATGGGTGCGATCCGGCAGCGGTCCCAAGCTGATCACCGCCAACTGGCCGGGCGGGCCCAGCGTCGCCGAGTGGTTCAAGGTCCCGTCTGCCCATCCGGTTCCCGTGCTCCATTCCCTCTCCGCCACCAGCCATAGCGGCGCCATCGACATGGATCTCTTCTGGAAGACCCGCTCCGGTGACGCCTACGGGCTCGAATGGTCCCCCGACCTCCAGGGGTGGTCCACCCTCCCGGGCGGTTGGATCTTCGGAAACGGCGCATCCTCGCTTCAGCCCATATCCATGCCGGGCCCCGCCGGTTACTACCGCATCACGGTCTACCCCCTCGGCCACCAGGGTGTCGTCCCGTACTGATGATCCATTAACAAACGCGCTCCCCGGTTTTTCGGGAAATTGTGTCGAATATGAATACCGTTGAAGTCGTTTGAACTCATCAGACATGAATCCGCGTTACATGAAATGAATCCAACCCCGAATAGCATATGTTCACACAAAAAAATATAAGAATCGCCGCCCTGCTCACCTTTGGCTTTTCCCTGCACGCACAACCGGTGCGCGAATGGGGCAGCCTCATCGGGGGAGGCGGCAACGAGGACATCCAGTCGGTCACCTTCGCCCCGGACGGGGAAATCTACCTGGTCGGCAATACCACCAGCTCCGGCGATATCGGCGGCCTGACGCCCGTCAAGATCGGCAATGACTATGTGGCCGGTCAATCGACCGGCTACGTTGCCCGCATCAGTGCCGGAGGAAGCTTGCTGGCCGTCACCACCTTCGGTCAGGGGACCGTCCACCTCTCCGACGTCGCGGTCAGCGAGGATGCGGTGTTTGTCATGGGGCACGCCACCAACACCTTCGCTCCCCAGATTGATCCCGATGCCTACGACCACGATCTGGCCGGACCGGTCTGGTCGATCCCGCACAACACATTCCAGAACCTGACCTACAAGTGCGTGCTCATTAAAATGCCCCGTACGCTTACCACGGTCAGCAACGCCACCTGGCTCGGCGAGGAACGGACGGACCAACCCGCCTGGGGCAAGGGGGTCTTCTTCTACAGCACCTCAAGCGTCTGGACCCTCCAGCGGGACAAGCCCCGGGTCCGCTTCTTCCCCAACGGCGACCTCTGCGTGCTGGCCAACAGCGGCCTCGTTTACAGCGCTGGACGCGACCAGCTTTACCGCATGGATCCGGACGACTTCACCGGCTACATCTGGACCGCGGAGATCAACTCCGTGGGTAACAATGCCACCGCCTCGACCAGCGACCACGGGGATGTGCGCAGCTACGACCTCGAGATTTCCCCGACTGACGGGAGTGTGTACGTCACCGGCTACGCCAGCGGGGACACCGGTTACGAGCCCTACAAGGACCCGTATGCCTTCAAGTTCGACGGGGCCACCGGCGCACAACTCTGGGACCGTACGGGAAGCGCCGGCGCGGCCGCCGGACCCTACGGCATCTGGGACATGAAGCAGACGGCAGTTCACCCGACCTACATTTCCGATTCCACCGGCCGGGCCGCCGCCGTCAACGAGACGGGCGATCCGTTCTTCGCCGGTTTCACCGATGGCGGCGCCAGTATTTTTGTTTTGGTTGATCCCTGGACCCTCTACGGTTCCGTCGATCGCCTTGACGGTGACGGCTTCTGGGGCTTCAGCGGGGCCACTAGCGCCTCGGTGGTCGGCCTGATGCCGCAGCAGGGGGGTGACTGGACGCGGTTGCACGGGTTCCACCCTCATACCGGCACGGAAAACAACCGTGTGCACGGCCTTACCGCCCATCACGGAACCGTGGCGTACGCGGTCGGGTATGGTGCGGGGATCCCCGCCGTCAATTCATGGCCCGACAACGGGGGCAGCTCCATCATCATGAAATTGAACCTCGAGGAATCGGGTACAACACGCGAATTTGTCAGCCATGTCCCAAGCGTTGACAGTTTCGAGGAGATCACAGCCAATGGCGCCGGCCGCTACGCTGCGGTCGGGAAAACATCGGGTGGAGTCCCCTGGGTCGACGGTGGCTTCCAGACCACGGCCGCCGGCGGCAACGATGGCTACCTGCTTGTATTCAACGACCCCCTGCCAGGACCGCAAGGCCTGCCGGTCCGGATCACAACTATGTTCCACACCGGGACCCATCTGCAAATCACCTTCGAGTCCGCAGAGGCCGGCACCTACTTCCTGAAAGCCGGCCTTGACCTCTCCGGTTTCTGGACCCCCGTCGAAGGCGAGTCCCACACCGCCGCCGGCCCCGGTGAAACAATCGTTCTCGAGGGCCCCGTTGAGCCCACCGGGAAACAATTCTTCATCATCGACGTGGAATGAGGCGTCACCGGGTTCGGACCAACCCAACTCATTGTAGGCGGTTCGTTCGAATAGTGCCCTTCAAAAGTATCCTCATGGGCCTGTCTCGATCATGAATTCCGCACTGTAATCCTTTCCTGCATGCCTACCCTGAAGTCGAATCCTCCTCGCAGACTGCCATCTTGGGGATAGGCTTCGGAAAGCGGTTTCACCACCTGGGAGCCATTTCCACCGGATATCTCGAAAAAGAAACCACTCACCTGAAATCGCTTCCGGAAAAAGTGGAAACAGGGATAGATTCCTGCTCGTAAACATCAACCTTAACACAAAAACCAATGAAAAAAATCCTATCTCTCTTAATCGCCGGCCTGTTCAGCGTCACTCCTCTGATGGCGGAGGAAGGGGAAGCTCTGAGCATCGCCGAGATCGCTGCCTACACTCCTGACTCCTTCAGCACGCTGACCGCCGCCCTGGTCACCACGGACCTGGCGCAGACGCTGAACAACAAGGGACCCTTCACGGTGTTCGCCCCGACCAACGCGGCGTTCGACGCCGCCGCCCAAGCCCTTCTCGGGGATGAATCGGCCACAGGCCTCGACCTGTTGCTGAGCCTGGACAAGGAAACCCTTGAAACCATCCTGCTCTATCATGTGGTTCCCGGAAAGCTGCTTTCGGGCGATGTCCTTGCTGATGACAGCTTCGAAACCGCCAGTGGCGACATGGTTACCCGTGATGGCACCACCATCGTCGGCGGACAGGGAAGCTCCGGCAACCTTATATTGGACCTCATCGACATCGAGGCCGCCAACGGCGTGGTTCATGTCATTGACGGCGTGCTCCTGCCGCCTGTGGAGGAAGATCCGGGAACGATTGTTGACATCGCCCTGGGCAACCCGGCCTTCAGCACCCTGGTAGCCGCCGTTCAAAAGGCCGGCCTGGTCAACCTCCTGTCGACCGACAAATACGAACTGACGGTATTCGCTCCCGTTAATTCCGCTTTCGACGCCGCCGCGAAGGAAGCCCTCGGGGAAAACGCCACCGGCATGGACCTCGTGGAGGCCCTCTCCCCGTGGAAGCTGCGGTACATCATCTACAACCATGTCCTCTTCGGCGAGCGCTTCTCCGACTCCATCCTGGATAGCAAGCGCTACTTCACCTTCGCCTGGAGCCTGCTCTACAGGGAAGACCTGACCCTCTATTCCAGGAACGGACAGGGAACCCTCGTGCCCGACCTCATCGACATCGACGCCTCCAACGGGGTCATCCATGTCGTCGATGGCGTACTCCTGCCCTGACGCGGATCGTTCCCAGTCGACTTATTGCACCATCTTCCCCGGGTTCCTCCGGGGGAGATTTTTTTTGTCCCTGCGCCGGCTTGGAACCCATTTTTTGGTGTAGACCCCGCTTCTTTTTTTTGGTGGAGCCGATCGGGATCGAACCGACGACCTCCACAATGCCATTGTGGCGCTC
>JBNGDP010000138.1:0-9585 GCA_049975345.1 Oceanipulchritudo sp.
TCTTTAAAAAACATACGGGAGAAAGCCCCGGCGCCTTCCGCAAGCTGTCGAGGGATTGAAGAAGCAGGGTCGGACCGGCGCAATCGGGTGCAGGGGAGGGATTGGGCTCTTGTGGTCAGGTCGCTGGCGCTCGTGGCGCTCCGCTCGGTGGAACCCCCGACCTTCAGGTTATGAGGGGGAGCGGAAGGTGATGGAGGGGAAGGAGATAGGGCGGTTTTGAGGGGAGAGTTTGGTTGGGGTTTGGGGAAGTGTGGGAGAGTGTCGGTGGATGTCGGAGTATGATTTGAAGTTCCGGATAGCACACCCTCAACTTGAGATACTGGGCTTCCAGGATGCATTGGACATGGGATGGGGGAAAAGCAGGCCTGCTGCTCGATCAGGCCGTTGGAATCGGTTTTCAGTCCGGCTGCCCGGAACGCTTTCCGGTCAGCAGCTCCAGCCGGCATGCCAAAATCCAAGGGCTGACCCCGTTTCTCCCAGTCCCCCGTTTCTCCCAGTCGTATCAGGGGCCTTCTGCCTGCCCTGTTTCGCGGTCCCGGATTTCGCTGACGTAGCGGTCCATCTTATCCCTGGTGAGCGGGTAGAAAGCCATGGCGATGATGGTAATGAGTCCGGGTACGGTCGATCCAATCACCATGCCAATGACGAGCCAGTTTTTGGTGAATTCGGACTGTGCGCCACCGAGTTGCTCGTCGAACCCGATCAGGACGAGCACGAATCCCCCGAGGATGCCGGCAAGCGATATGGAGACCTTGTAGAGCCAACCGCCAACAGCGGTAAACATCCCTTCGCGCCGGGTACCGTTCTTCCATTCATCGTAGGTGGCAACGTCCGCCATCATGGAGGTGATCATGTAGGAGCCGACGGCGCCGCCTGGCGCGGAAAACAGAGGTGCGAGGAGGATGAGATAGGGATAATCCGGATTATAGAGAACAAATTTCAGCAAACCGCCGCAAACCGTCAGGACGGCCGCCCCAAGGACGACAGCATGCTTGCTGTAGCGTTGGGAGAGTGCGGACCCGAGGTGGATGCTGGCCATCATGACAAAGAAGAAGACGATGGCGACGTAGCCCGTCAGGGAGGCGCCGGCCTTGGTGTCCCCGTTTGAAAGGACGTAAATATTCGCATAGATGCCCATCTGGCTGAAGATGTTGGCGGCTAGTTGCCCGAAGACGATCATGGCCGTTATGACGAGAAAGGGCCCGTTGGACAGGGTATATTTCACACTGGTCATGAAAGGGATCTTCTTTCGCTCAATTACTGATAATTCCAAAACAGCCTCATATTGGCAAAAGACCTGCATGTAAGGAGGAATGGCGAGGACATCATGCAAGAGAGTGACAGGAAGACGGGAGCGTCAGGAGAAGAGAAGGTTGGAGGCAGCGGAAATGTTCGCGGCGGGGAAAACCCGTGCCGAGGTATCGCGGGAGACCGGCGTGAGTTGGCGTTCGGTGCACGATTGGTACAAGGATTGGCAGAAGGCGGGCGCGGAGGGCCTGAAGGCCAAGGACAAGCCGGGACCGAAGCCGAAGTTCAGCGACGCGGAGGCCGAGGCGGTGGCGGTGGAGCTGAAGAAGGGTGCCCTGGCGCACGGATACACCACGCAACTGTGGAGCCTGCCCCGGGTCAAGCGGGTGGTGGAAGGGATGTACGGGCGCAAGCTGAGCATCTCGGAGACTTTCCGCCTGCTGCGGCGCATCGGCTGGAGCACCCAAAAACCGATACGCAAGGCGCGCGAGCGCAACGAGGAAAAGATCGCACACTGGAAACAGGTGGAATGGCCGAGGATCAAGGAAAGGGCCCGCAAGGAGCGGCGGACACTGGTTTTCGTCGACGAGAGCGGGTTGACCCAGAAGCCCGCGGTAAAGAAGACCTGGTCCCCCGCCGGGGAAACGCCTGTGCTGGAAATGAACTTCAACTGGGAGAAGCTTTCGGTCATCGGCGGCATCACCCTGAAATCGCTGTACTTTCAATTGCACGAGGAATCGATCAAGGCCGAACAGGTAGTGGAATTCCTCGGACACCTGCAACGCCACATCAAGGGAAAGCTCCTGGTGGTCTGGGACAACCTGCCGGCGCACCGATCCAAAATCGTGGCCAAATATCTCGGCAAGACCAAGGGGCGGGTCTGGGTGGAACGGCTCCCCGGATACGCCCCGGAACTCAATCCCATCGAATACCTCTGGGGATACGCCAAGGGCAACGACCTAGCCAACCTCGCCCCAAAGGATCTCTGGGAACTCAGCGATGCAGCGAAAAAGGCACTACGTCGCGTCCGACGCAAAACCAACTGCATCCGTGCGTTCTGGGTCCAATCAACTTTGAACCTCGATGGCGTATGAACCTTTTATGGAATGCTCAGTAAGCTCCACAATTGGATCGAAGCCTGCTTCAACGAGAAAGTCATAGATGTGGTCGAGTTGGGTCCAGCGATAGACAATCTCGCCGTCAGGCAACTTGTGAACGACCGCTACATCGTCGTGGAAGGAGGCGTGGAAGCGGATAAAGCGGTAGTCAAATTCGCGCTGCAAGCAGAGCAAATGCTCACGTGCGTCGGCGCGGAGGAGTTCATAAGCACGACCCACGGTAATGCATTTGCTCCACGGGTGCTTCAGCGGTGACAGATTGGGTTTTGCTGAGATCGTTATTTTCATATAGCGATAATTTGAAGATGGTGTGCTCAGGGTACGAATTCGATTAACAGGCGGATGAGGTGTTGTGGGTCGGTATCCGAATTGATGGGGACGCTGAGACGAACGGTGATCGATTCGGTTCCGTCTTCATTCAGGACGGGTTCTCCAATGATTTCAAAAAAATCATTTCCCGTGATCCAGACATTTGTGCCAAGGTCATTGTTGTATTGGAGTGTGTAGCGGACCTCACTGGCCAGGTAACCCTCCGGGCTGATGGGACTGCCCGTGCCGTCAAGGATTCTCCGGAAGGTGTATTCAAGGAAAACATCATCACCCAACTGGCCAAGCTGTAATTCGGGCAGCTTGCCGATTGAATCAAAGGGATCCTGCGTAATGATCTGGTAGGCGTAATCCGCGATATTGGCGCGGCCATCGTCGTTGTAGTCGGCGGCAGCATCGGTATCTGGTCCGGTCGCACCCGGGGGAAAGGCCCGGTCCTTCCATTCCTGATTATACCCGGTGGGAACGGTGCCGCGCACGATGGTGCTGAGGTAGACCCAGTCGCTGCTACCCACCGTGTTTTCGGCACGCAGGCGGTAATGGTAACCCCTTGTAGCGTTTAAGTCGCTACCTGAAGTTACGTCAGCTATTCCGGTGTTGAATACCTCCGACCATGGGCCGCTGGTCGTGCGGCTGCTTTGAATGACGTAAGCATCCTCATCGAGAGCGTTGTCCGTCCAGGTAAAATTAACCCGGGAAGCGTTCACACGAGCAAAGTTAAAATTAGTGGGCGCCTTTGGAACACCCTTTTGGCCGCTGATGGAGAGGGTGATCGGGCCCTGGGCTTCGCGGCCGTACCCGCCTCCATTGACTTTGATATAGTAAGTGACCCCGGCTTCGGCATTGAAACTGACCTCCCGCGTGGCCTGGTCCATCATTTCCTCGTATGTATCCTTATTGTCTATGTGCTCACCCTCCATTTCGAAGGCGACCACATTTAAAGAGTTGACGGCGTTGCCGGTGTAAATTGCCAGCTCGTTGACAATGTAACTCCCGTATGTGGAGATGGTGGTTTGGCCGGTTCCAAGGGCGGTCCATTTCCACCAGACGGAAGAATCCTTGGAACCCTCCATATACCAGGTCGGACGAATCCTGGGCTCTCCGCTCTCCTCGGTGGCGCCCAGATTATTACCATGGACGGTAAGATCATAGCCCTCCACAAGGCTGGCACTGGCGAAATGATCATTGGAGGGCGCGGGGCCGAACTGAAAGCCCGTACGATACGCGCCTTCACTGCTGCTGCGGTAGTGTTGCGGGACTGCCAGTGCGAAAAAGTAGGTTTGGCCAGCCACAGCCTCAAAGGGGGCGGCACAGGCTGTATAATTCTGGCGATGCGTCTCGGAGTTGGTCTCCATGACGAGGCTTAAATCTGCCATGTTGGGTGTGCTTTCCGGGCCCGAGTAGACCGCGACCACAGCGGCATGAATATCACCTCTTCCAGAACTGCCTTTCCTGTCCGCGTTTTCGTGGTGATAATAGTCGGGGGCCGCACCGACCCAATACGTTCCACTTTGCGGTGCGGTCCACTTCCACCAGGCACTTTTCACCTTAGACGATGCCTTGAGTCCGTGTGCGGGTTCACCGGGCTCATTCCATGCATAGGCCAAATCGGAAAATTCCTGATGCACGCCCTGAGTGACCTCCTCACTTGGTAGGACGGAAGCATTCGCGAGATCATCATTGGGCAAGGATCCCTTATGAATATTCAGGGCCATGATGGCGCGGTTGCACCATTCGCTCTTGGGCCCGTGCTCGTCGAATTCGTAATCATGCAGGAACCAGGCAAGGGACAGACTATGATTGTCCAAAGCGATGTAGTAGGTTGTGCCAGCTGTCAAGTGGAGGGCCATCTTGGCGTTACGATTCTGATTGTTGGACATGATGGTCTGGCAATCCAGGCGGTTGAGATCACCGACTGTCGGGTTCGCTGATTCGCTTGAATAGACGGAGAGCTGGATGGTTCCGCCCCAGTTCTGGCTATCCTTCCAACTGCTGGGCGGGACCGGTACGGGGAAATCGTTCCAGCCAAGGTAGCTGTGGTAGGTATCGAAAGTGTAGATACCTTCCTCCGGGCAAGTCCACTTGTACCAGACGGAACGCCCCCCGGGGCGGCGTGAGGTGTTGTAGTTTCCAGACGAATCAACGTAATGGAAGGGTTCCCCGGTTTCCCATGTGGCGGCAAAATTCGCGGTATCGACCTCGATATCTGTACCAGTAAGAACTTCCGCATCGGCGAGATTGTCATTTGGGTTCTGCCAGATACTCAACCGCATCAAGGCAAATTTATTGGGTTCCCAGCCACCCATCATGATGTAGTAGGTTTTGCCTTCCTCCGGAATGAAATGGACTTCCCCGAAAAAGAGGTTGCGCATGTAGCAAAATGAGGAGCCCGGCCGCCAGTAGGGATTCCGATTGTCCGGGAAGGATTCATCATAGTCCGGATCCGGCGGGTACATGTCAGGATATAGAGGATGGGTGTCCCAGAGTGCGTGTTTGTCTTCAGTGTCGGCGTAACCCGGGTCGGTGGTGGGGCCTTGAGGGACACGCTCCGGGTCCGGATGCAAGGCCATGACCGGTTGTATGTCGGCATAGGTGGGGTAGAGCACGGTGCTATCGGCCTCGTAGACCATGACAGCGGTGAGTCTGCTGCTCATCATGGAAGACACGGCCGTGCGGATCCCGAGGTGTTCGGGTCCGGGGGTCCACTTGAACCAGATGGTGGAGTTGACAACCTCAATGTCGTAGCCAACGAGCCAGTCTCCTCCCTGGCCGTCATGCACCTCATGCGGGCGCATACCGTTGTAGTACCAGTTCGTACTGGAATGATTGGGTTCACCCGCTTCACGGGTGGCTCCCGAGTTGTAGTATTCGCGCTGGGCAAAGAGGCCTTCCACTTCCAAAGCATGGCGGAGATGGTCATTGGATGGAGGAATAAAACGATAGGTGGAGAATCTAACCTGGCCAATGACCCTTGGGTCGTACTCACCGTGTGAGAGCTGAATGAAATAGGTTTCCCCTCTTTCGGCGTAGAGGGTAGTCCATGGCAGGAATTCTTCACCGGAATACTTGTCTGACTTGATAAAGGTGAGGTCACTGTGCTGCAGCCCGTCTTCGAGTGAGCCGGTCAACTTAAAAATTTTCAGGTTCAAAAGCGAAGCCTCGGAACCGTTGCCGGTGAGAACATAGGTGGCGGTGGCGGAAGGGCTCCACCGATACCAGGCTGTGCGGCCCCCTCCGGATCCGGACAGGTCCTCATCGGGTTCGGTCGTGGCCAGGGAGCTGTCATAGCTATGCGAAAAAGGTGACTCAATTGTGAAATTCCGATCCGGTGGAATCTCGAAGGCGTTGACAAGATTATCGTTCTCCAGAGGCGTGTAGGACTCGATGAAGAGGACGTGATTGCGTTCAAGATTATCCGGACTCAGGGCGTATGCGATATGATATGACATTCCCTGAACCGCGTTCTTCAACAAGAGCTCAGCGAATTCATCATCCGGATCCTTATCACTTGCAACGAGGGTAAGTGCATCGAGAGAACTTCCGGTGTAGGCCGCAAAAACCGCCCGGCCGCTGAGCCTGATCCGATAGTCGCCGGATTCCTCCGGGATGAAGGTCCACCACAGCGTTCCCAGGGCGTCCGGGTCTCCATGGCTGGGTTCGTCCTGTTGCCGAGTGGCGGCTATGATCCAACGGTTCTCAATGGTCGTGCTGTAGGGCACGATAGTGATCGGAATGGAGTCATCAAAGTCGTCATTGGCGGGCTTGAAGGCACCTGACAGATTAATAATTCCCTTTGCCCCGTTTTTACCATCCAGCGCAACCCAGTAGTTCCGCCCGGCAACAATACTGAGGGCGATCTCACTCCAGTTCTGCCCGTAAGGAGCATCGTCATTTGAGACGACCGGTATCAGCTCCGTCAGCGCCGGTTGCGCCTTGTTCGATGTGTAGACGGCCATGACCGTGTCAATCTCGCTGCCCAGCGTGCGCAACCATGCCTTGCCTCCGATATTGAAATTAAATTTGAACCAGAGCGAATGAGTGGCGGCATTTCCGGCGTGGGCGGACTCACCGACCTCAGCACTGGCATTGCTGTTGTCTTGTTGGAAGCCGTAAGGGAAACCGCTGATGACTTCTGCCTTGTTGAACAAGTCCATTTTGGGTGGTCCCGAGAGGGTCACCTGTATGTGACCCTCCTGGTTGTTTTTGCCAGAGATAGAAACATAGTAGGTGGTGTCTTCAGTCCCTTGGAACGAGAGGACCGGGCGCGGTGCCGGGTCCACGTCATTGCTGGAGGCAACGGGGGTGAGGGCGTTGATGTCGGTGCCTTCGTAGACGGCGATGTTCGTTTCAATCTCACTGCCGTGGGTACTGACCACGACCGTGCCATCAGCAGGGGTTGTGTAAGCAAACCAGATGGATTTCAGCGGAGTCCCAAATGGATTGGGTTCACCGGTTTCGCTGCTGGCAAAGCTGTTGCTTGTGCGGATAGTTTCCGTGTCATCCGCGACAGGGTGGGCGTTGGCAAAATCATCATTATAGGGCCGGTTATCGGTGGTGAGCAGCGCTGCATGCGCGTTGAGGAGACCTCCGGAAATGGTGGTCCCTTCGGTCGCCGGCGATTGCACGGCGGATTTGAGCAAGCGGTTCCTGAGGGCGGCGGGTGTCGCATCAGGGAATTGGGCCTTCAGAAGCGCGGCGACACCGACGACATGCGGAGTCGCCATTGAAGTGCCATTCATAGTTTCATAGCTGTCTGTCTGCCCATCGCCCGCTGAGTAAATAGCGACCCCGGGGGCGGCGATTTCCACGGAACCTGAACCATAATCACTGAAAAAGGGTATCTGCCCACTCCTGTCGAAGGCGGCGACCGAAACGATGTTTTCGGCCGCATAGTTGGCGGGATAGACGTCCCGGACATCGTTATCGTAGCTGAAATTGCCCGCAGCGACGACAAAGAGGTGGCCTGATTCTCCGGCGAAGCGGATCAGCTCCTGGAAGCCTTCCGAAGGAGAGAAGGAACCATAGGAATTGTTGGAAATGTGAGCCCCGTTGTCGATGGCGTACTGTAGCCCGATAATGGCATCAGATGAGGCACCGCTCCCGGAAGCACTGATATACTTGATGGCCATGATCTGTGCCTCCCATGCGATGCCGGTTGTGCCGACGCCATTATTGCCGCGGCCTGCAATCGTACCGGCACAGTGAGAGCCATGGCGGTTGTCATCAAGTGGATCGCCGGTGTCATTGAAGATGTTAATTCCGTGGACATCATCGATGTAGCCATTGGCATCATCATCAATCTGGTTGGTGCGCTTGTCGCGGCCCAGGTTGTCGAAGCCGGTTTCCCCCGCATTCACCCACATATTGTCCTTCAGGTCCTCGTGCAGGTAATTGACGCCGGTATCGATGACGGCAACCACGACATCCGCCGCCGAGGTGCGGATGCCCCATGCTTCGGGGGCATCGATATCGGCATCTACTGTCCCGTTATCCTGCCCGGTATTGTGCAGTCCCCAGAGGCTGCCGTTCGCGTAAGCCGGATCATCGGGAGTCTCCATGGTGTGTAGAATGTAGTCCGGTTCTGCGTAGCTGATATCCAAGGCAGAGTTCCGGGCTTCATGAATGGCGAGGGGAACTCCGTCCGGGGTGACCTCAAGGGTCTCCAGTCGGTAAAGACCGATTGGGGACAGCTTGCGTATTTCAATGTTTCTTGTGGCGGCGTAAGTTTCCAGTTGAGAAACCTTTTCAGGCGAAATGCGCAGGATAAAGCGGTTGGCCACCATTTTAGATTTTTCGACGACTTCTCCCTGAAGATTGATAATCTCCTCAATCCGTACCGGATAGGGAAGATCCCCGGGCTGCAACAGCGTGACCCGCCTGCTCAGATCCCGGTCGGCTTGTCCTTCCCAGAGGGAAATCACCTGCGCATCCGGCCAGATTTCCTGGTTCGCGCGGCTTGTCCCGTCGCTCAATTGTTCAAGGGGTGCCCCGGCAAAACGGGTGCCCGGCTTCGACAATCCCTTTGCAGCGTTTTCCGTTCCCAAGGGTGGGGGCGTCGTCGTGGGGAGGACCTCCCCCGTTACCGATGAAGGGTAAATTCCCGGCGAGGGGGGGGCGGCATCGGTGGGTCGTGATGCTTCCTCCGGATGGAGGTGGGCAGGCTGCTCCTCAACCGGGGAATGCATCTTCAACCATGCCACACCGCAGAGGCAAATGATCATGGATAAGATCAGCAAAGTGTTCCGCAGCTTGTGCGTTTCGGGGAGTCTGGTCATGATTCTGCTACCTTTGGATGGTGGGTGATGAATGCGGAAACATTCCAATGGGTGCCTGTTTGCGCGTAAAACCCAATTCCGGTCTGGCCTCGCTCAAGTTTCGCTGATGCGAATTCTCATTGCCCCAGAGGCAGGCACCTGGTCAGCGGGATTTGTAACATTGGAAAAATGATAAAAAAAGTGCGGCCGTTCTGGCCGCACTTTGAAAGAATCAGAAAAAGAGATTTATCATTTAGGGAGGTAGACCCAGCCAGTATCATCTCCCTGTCGCCCGCCACCGGAGCCATCCCTTTTCACAATTCTATTCGGTTCCTTCTGCTTGCTGCTCCTTTGGAAAAGGCATCTGTACAGGTGAATGGATACTAGAAATGTCTTCGAATGCTGGCTTCACAAGCGGGGCGCGGAGGGCAGACTTTTTCCTCTGAATTTCCTATCAGATTCCGTTCATTTTGGGTCATTTTGCTTCATTTTCGGGCTTCCTAAACGTAATTTCGATAGGAAATAAATGCGCATTAAAAAGACCTAAGGTGTTGATCCTTAGGGGGCTTAAATTGGGTGCAGGGTATCCGTCCGAACATTATCCCCCTTGTTGGGGGAGTGGGGACCTGCTAAACTGA
>JBNGDP010000139.1:0-9430 GCA_049975345.1 Oceanipulchritudo sp.
ACCCTGGTGACCCTGGGGGACGATCGTCCGTGGGAAGAGGCGGCACCCTTCGGCCTCACCCCGGGAGATTATATTTACGATTCCCTGTTGAGCTGGACCTTTGGAAGTACTCCCCAGATTGGGCAGTCGCTCATGTTGGGCTGGGTCTATGTCGGAAACCATCCGGCTGCGATTTATTCGTACAAACTGGGCTGGCTGCTTGCACCACAAGGAACCGCCGAGGGCGGATTGTTTTTCTACCGCTACGACACCGCTAACTGGATATGGATTGTCGAGAGTTACGGGGGATTCTACTGGGATTACGCATCCAGTTCATGGGGCTCCGCCCTGTAGGCGTCCAAAGGGCAATTTAGAATCCTTAGCAGGAGATGATGAATGGCGCCCGAGTGCCGCCATTCATGCTTTATAAATGCGTCCACCGGGTTTGGCAGACGGGGTAGTGCTCGTGGATTGCCATTCGCCGTTCGCGGGCATCATTCAGGATGGCTTGGTACTCGGGATTTTCAGCCACGTTTTCCTCCTCATTCGGGTCTTTCCTCAGGTCGAAGAGAATGTCGCAGGCAGGTGTTTCCCCGTTTGATGGGAGTTGGCGGATGTATTTGAAATCCTGTGACTCAACCATCTCCCAGAAATTATAGGACTCGGCATAATTGAAAGCCCGGTGATCCCTTCTCTCGCCTCTCAGGATGGGGAGAAGGGATTGTGCCGGCACGTTGGCCTGACCGGCAGGCCACGTCCGACTGAGCGCTTCAACCGGGTCTATCCCGGCGACGTCCAGAATGGTTGCGGTGATGTCGATGTTTTCCACAAGGCAGTCGTGCTTCCGGCTTTCCCGGTAATCCGGATGGCGAATGTAGAGGGGAATACGGGATGCCTGCCAGTAAGGTGAAGTCTTTTGGGAAAGACCATGATCGCCCATCATCTCGCCGTGGTCGCTGCTGAAGATTATGACCGTGTTCTCCAACAGGCCCTCCTTTTCCAACCATGCGTGGATCCGGCCAATCTGCTGGTCGATCTCATGGATCATAGCCTTGTAAGCGCGCCGCTTTTGGTACTGCAGCTGTTTCTTTTCCTCGGGAAGAGGGGAGTCATTGGGAATAAAATCATCGATCTCCTCCAGCGGGAACTGCTCCAGGGATGCTGCGGGGGGATCATAGGGTGGATGCGGGCAGCAGAAGGAGATCTGGGCGAAAAATGGCTTGTTGCGCGGGCGTTTTTCCAGGTACTCCAGCGCCTTGTTTCCGATCACACGGTCGACATACAGATCCGGATCAAAGCGGAAGGCGCTGCAGTCGATATCCTCACATTCTGCATTATTCAGGTTTTTGCCTCGGGCGTCGACATCTTCCCGGTAGGCCTCAAGAATTCCGGCTTCCTCAAGGATTGCCGCATAATCGCAGGTGTTCCGGGTCAGCTGTGACTTGCCGCATACCTGCCACACGTCATTAAATCCCCATGCATGAAAGTGCGGTCGCAGGGCGCGCAGATCGTATCCCTTTCCACGCGGGGTTTTCCAGCTCCAGCCCTGCAGGAAGTGGAACTTTCCGACGCCGATGGTGTGGTAGCCTCCGTTTTGCAGCGCCTGGGCAAAGGTGGGAATGTCACGGTTCATTTCCCCGGACATGGTGACTGTCCCGATTTGCCGGGTGTAGCGTCCCGTCAGCAAAGCCGTCCGGGCCGGCTGGCATACCGGGTTGACAGTGTTGCATCGGGTGAAAACATGCTCAGCGCAAAAGTTGTCCAGTTTGGGTGTGAGGGATGGCATTACTCCATACTTACCCACATAGTCTTGCCGCAGTTGGTCCGTCAGAAGGAGAATGATGTTTTTGGCGCCTGCCTCCATTTCAACGTCCAGAATGGGGAGCGCTGGGGCGCTTGAACACAGCAGACTCATTAAAATCGTTAAGTAAGGGTGGTCAACGGCTTACCAGGCGTGCGAACATCCGCAATCAACCCGTTTCAATTCACTCCATCAACGGTAAATGCGTCAGCCTGAAACTGGTATCTGAGGAAAACGGTGGTCGGCCCGGAGGGCAGGCTGAGGAAATGGACTCCGTCTCCCGAAATCTGGCCGTGACCGTCAACCTGCCGCCAGTCCGGCAAAGTGAGCGAATAGGTGTATTCCATAAAGCCTGGAAAACCCGGCAACCCGGTCAGGAATGCCCGGATATCCGAAACCGAATGGATTTCAAGACGGATCGATCCTAGCGAAGCTGCCGCATCCTCCGGTTCACCGACCATCAGGTAAACGGGGATGGGTTGTGAAAGAAGCCCGTCGGGACTGGAGACACGGTAGGTGAACCAGTCCAGCCCGGCGACTCCGTCCTTGGGCGTGTATCGAATTCCCGACGACAGGTTATCGACCACGGCGGTTCCCAAAGCGGGCGGCTGGACGATCTTGAGCGTGCTTCTCCTGTAGTTCCCGGGATCGTTGGCGAGGACATCGAGTGTCCTGGCATCATTGTCTTTCAGGCGAAAGGCGTCCTCGCGCAGGTCCGGCGGAAGTTTGGATGCCAGCAGTTTCCAGACCACATTTGTACCGATCATCTGGTTGCCCATTCCCAGGTTGGCGGCAAAGAGATCCTGCGTCTCGGTGCGGTTGGTGGTAGTGTCAAACATTTCCCATGTGTCGAGGTAACGGACCGCCTTGAACCCCTTTTTAAGAACGGCTTCCCCGTTGCCGAAATCCCAATGCAGCTCGCGATCCTGATCGAGTGCTTGATTCCAGAAAGCGGGAGTGAAGCTGTGTCCAGACAGTGGATGGACCGCTTCCCCGCGAGGATTGCGGACCGGGTAGGCGGCCCCGGCCAGTTCCATCAGTGTGGGCATGAAATCGATGAAGTGAACGGGAGCGTCTTCAACCCGCCCGGGTTGGGTGATCCCGTTGATCCATGTGGCGACAAGGGGCGTATTGATCCCGCCCTCATGGCTGTTGGTCTTGTAAAGGCGGAAAGGTGTGTTGGCGACATTGGCCCAGTTGGGGCCGATGTGAGTCCAACGTTCCATGGTCCCGATTTCGCCGCTGCCGAACTCGGGTAACTGGGCGGATGCGCCGTTGTCAGAGCAGAAAAGGATCAGGGTGTCGTTATATTTGCCCAACTCCTCGAGCTTCGCCACGACGCGGGTGATGCACTGGTCGATCCGGTCGATCATGGCGGCATAGACCTGCATCCGTAGGACCTGGTCCGCCTTTGACGCGGCGGAAAGGCTGTTCCAGATTGCATGGTTTTCGGCGGAAAGCGGATAGCGTGCGGCATCGATCAATCCCGATGCCAACTGGCGCTGGTACCGAGCCCCGCGAATGGCCTCGTAGCCGACATCATAGACCCCGTCATATCTGGCGATATCCTCGGGCCATGCCTGGATGGGATCGTGGGGAGCGGTGTAGGCAAGATAAAGGAGGAAGGGCTGGGGGTCGTGACCGTACTCATCAAGGAACTCAACCGCCTTGTCGGTGAAGGCGTCAGTCGTGTAAAAACCGGATGGGAAGTAATCCTGAAATTCCGGATCCTCCGCAGCGAAGACGGTCCCGTCATCCGCCCAGTAGCGGGACACCACCTGGGTCTTTTTTGCCGGTTCAGGTTCGCCGTCACGCCGCAGGCCCGGGTTGAAATGGTTTCCAGCCCCGTCGCGGATGCCCCAGTAGCGGTCGAAGCCCATGTCATACAAGTTGTCGAGCCCGTGATGCTTGCCCACCGCGAGGGTGCGGTAGCCCGCACTGTGCAACACTTCCCCGATCGTCACGATGTTTCTCATGACATCGGGATCGTTTACAATTCCGGCTTGCTGTGCGTAGACTCCGGTCAACAGACAGGTACGGGACGGATTGCACTTGGCTGTATTGTAGGCCCGGGTGAAGCGGATGCCCTCGCCGGCAAGGCGATCAAGGGTAGGGGTCTGGATCTCCCCGCCGTAGGCGCCAATGTCGGACCAGCCCATGTCGTCAACCAGAATGATAACAATATTGGGGCGGGGCGCCGGATTCGCTGGAAAGGCAACCGACGGAACAAGGAGGGTGCCGGAAAGCAGGATTATCCACCGGACCAAGCTATGATTCTTCATGAGCGTATTGGAAAACCGGGTGAGTCGTGCGGCAATTGTCATATGATTATAATCGTTAACTGGATGGTCCGGTGTGTTAACGATTTTACAGTTTCCCGGATTGTGCCCCGCTGGTTACAATCTGAAATTCCTCCAGTGCCCTCAATCACCTTCATTTTCGGACTCCTTTCGGTTTTGCTGTTTATGACCCTGCCGCTGAATGCATCGGAATGGGTGCGCAACACTTTTCCGGGACCCGGCCATGTGGCCAATGAGGGCCCGTGGGGACCGGGGCAGGGGAGTGACCGGACGGAATACATGTCCTTTTTCCAGGTGCATCCGGCCAATGGGAATTTCATGCTGCAGGGAACCGACCTCGGGCGGCTGGTCTATACGAACACAGCCCTTGGCGGGACGGAGTTTGTTGCGGCTGAGGTCCCGGTACGGCACACGGCAACCTGCGCCTTTGACCCGCACGACCCGCAGACGGCGTACGTGCTGTTGGATGATCCCTATCTGGCCGGCAAGGGCGGCTGGTGGAAGACAGTGGACGAGGGGGTGACATGGTATCAGCTCTTTGATACACCATCGGGACGGACATTTTTCAATTTGCTGGTTGTCAATCCGGATGTCTCACGAAGCGATGAAGTCTATGTCGGGACACGTGGGGAGGGGTTGTGGAGATCGATCGACGGTGGGGAAAATTACAGCGCCTGGCTCGTGCCGGGAACCTTTGTCTACCACATGGAAATGGATGCGGGCGGTGACCGTTTGTTTCTTGTCACCCTCAATTTCGATGTGAATGACGATGTTGAGCGTCAGGATCTGTACGTGGTCGATCTCCAAACCGCAGGGGTCACTCTTCTGGAGAGTTTTGTGCTTGCAGCACCGCTCCCGCTTAGCCGCAACTACGACTTTCCACTCCGTTTCTTGGATTCGCATCCGACTGCAAGCGGTGTTGGATTAATGGTCGTTGTCGATACGCTCTATGAATATGAACTGACGGGCGGCGGAACCTGGGGCCGCACGGCACAAACCAGCCCGAGCATGCCCGGGCGCCTGGAAATTGTGCGCTACAATCCTGCCGATACGCAGCATCTTGTCGCTACCGGATTTGGTGGGACCGGATTCACTGGAAATTTTCAGTGGTCTGTAAACGGGGGAGCGAGCTGGAATCAGTGGGCAGTAGCGGGGGATTTCACGACGGCGTTCAAAGATTACGGTCCGCATAACCATCATGCTGCCCCGGACTATTACTATCCAAAGGGCAGCCCCAACAGTGTCCGGAACAGTCTGTATTTTGATTTTATCCCCGGAAATACGAATGCCGTGGTGCTTTGGGATACGGGATATTACAAGGGACCGATGCGATCAGACGACTACGGGGCCAATTTCCGGCCATTCGCCCATGGGGGGAATTTCAAGAACGGCAGCCAGATTGCCATTGGATCGACGGATGAAATCATCGTTGTCGGCGGAATTGAAGCAGGGGTGACAATGAGCTCCGACGGAGGGGAGAGCTGGCGCAGTTACCACCGCTACAATGTGGCGGAGTTCCCGCAGAACCAGGGAACAAGTGACATCTATCGCTACCGCAGCACGTGGGGTGTGGGGATTGATCCCTCCGATGATAATGTCGTCCTGGCCACGGTCGGATGGGATCCCGTGCGCATCATGCGCACGGAGAATTTCGGCGCGTCGTGGACCGAGGTCGGGCAGATTGATATCGCTACCATTCCCACAACAGGCGATGACTCCCTTGAGATCGAATGGGACCGCAACAATCCGAACCGAGTCTACATACACAACATCCGCAATGAGAACGGTGGAACGAGCTTCACGGATGGTAGTGGAAACTTGACGACAGGAAACGCGCTTCTTGCGCATCCGGTCACGACCATCTCCGCCTCCAACGGGCAAGTCATTCTTTCCAAGGAGGGCGGTCGGGATTGGTTTCTTTCGCTCGACGCCGGTGCCACATGGGCCGAGCTGCCGGAGCCCCCGAATGCCGCGGATGGGGCCACTACTGCCGTCACCCCCAATCGCCATGTCGGCCCGCAGATTGATCCGAATCCGTTGAAGGATCCCAGTTTGAGCAGCTTCCGGAGGATCCGCATCTATAATGGTGGCGAGGGCGGCATGTGGCAGTTTAACGCCTCGAATACCACCGGCTCGTCGGGCACTTGGAGTCTGATTTCAGGTTCGGCCCCCAATGCGCAGCCGCATGCGCCAACCAACTGGCTGCTGGCGGCCGCGATTGACCCGCGCACGGGCGAGCATGGGACAATCTTCGGATTACCCGGATTCTGCGGATCCACTGGGCGAGGCGACCTTGGCTACCGCCAAGTGTATCGCACAACCGACGGAGGGGGTAACTGGACAGACCTTTACGCCGCCGGCCAGAAGGGTGAGTTGCCGGATTACGTAAGTGCCCAGGCTTACGCCGTAAGTCCGAACACGGGGGCATTGTACATTTTTGATTTCACCGGTTTGTATCGATATTCTGATGACAGTGTTCAGGGCTTTCGCATCGCGGTTGAGGGCGGATCAGGTGACGGCCTATATGTTCCCGGCAGCACCGCCTCCGTTTCCGCGGTGCCGCCTGCCGGCAAGGCCTTCTCCCATTGGGAAGGTGACTGGCAACTGCTGGAGAATCCCTTCGATCCGACTGTCAGCCTGACCACCCTGGCTGCCCATACATCGCTCACGGCCGTCTACAATGACATCGGCATCGTCCCTAGCTTTGCCAACTGGTTTGACTCGGAATATCCCGCCACGCCTGCCGGCCTGCGCGGTTGGCTGGATGATCCGGACCTTGACGGCAAGGTCAACGGGGTGGAATACTTCACAGGCACATCGCCCATCGACGGAGGTTCCCTCCAGAATCCCGTGGCTCGGGTCGAATTGCTCCCCTCCGGGTGGCGGGTCGTAATGCATCGTCGCCTCGGTGTGCAGGGGACTGTCCCCCTTGTCCAAACCGGTACAGACCTGCTTAACTGGGATCCGGTAACTCCCGCCAGTTTCTCCTTCTCCGAGTCCAGCGGTATCGAGGAGATCTGGATTGATCTCGATTCGACCGAAGAGTCGTTCTTCAGCCGTGCGGCAGTCAGCAGCGAGTGACCAAGGCCTCAGGTCTTGAGTTTGCCCACCACTTCGAGAACTTCAATTGGGTGAAGGTTAACGATTCTAATGTTATGAGAATAGACAAACCCGGTTAAAGTGCATTTTCTAGAACCGTTATGACCAGCAAGGAACGGTTTTTGAGGACATTGAATTGCGAGCCGGTGGACCGGCCCTGCACATGGCTGGGGATTCCTGATCCGAAGGCACATTCGGGACTATTCAAGCACTTTGGCGTGGGCTCCATGCCCGAGTTGATTGGAATACTGGATGATGATATCTGGCCTGTGGAGCTGCCGTACCATTCACCGACTTCCAACGCGATCTACATGGCGTTCGACTTTACCGGTGAAGAAAAACTTCATGCGAACGAGGAACGGACGTTGAACACGCCCGGTTGTTTTGCCGATTGCGAGGATATTGCTGAAGTTGAACGCTTCCCTTGGCCGGATCCTTCAAAGTATATCGATCCGGCGGAATGCCGGAAAGCGGTGGCGGAGGTACCGGAGGGCAAGGTTTGCCTCGGGGTGATCTGGTCGGCCCATTTCCAAGATGCTTGTGCCGCCTTCGGGATGGAGAACGCGCTCATGGTCCTGCTGGAGGAACCGGAAATCTTTGAGGCCGTCAACGGGCGCATCACGGAGTTTTACCTGCAGGCGAATGCGATATTTTACGAGGCAACTCGAGGTAAACTGGACGCTGTCCTGATTGGCAATGACTACGGTTCCCAGCAGGCGCTGATGCTATCGCCGGAGTTGATTAGACGCTACAGTTTTCCGTTCACGAAGAAGTTGATCGACCAGGCAAAAAGCTACGGGCTGAAGGTCATTCATCATTCCTGCGGGGCGATCCGCCCGATCATTAGCGACCTGATCGATCTCGGTGTGGACGCCATTCATCCGATCCAGGCAAAGGCCGCAGGGATGGAAGCGGATTCCCTGAAGGAGGAATTCGGGAACCGCGTCGCCTTCTGTGGCGGGGTCGATGCCCAGGACCTGATGGTGAACGGCACACCCGGGGAAGTGGCCGCCGAAGTGCATCGCCTGCGGAAGATCTTTCCAACCGGGCTCATCCTTTCCCCAAGTCACGAGGCTATTCTGCCGGACACACCGCCAGCAAATATCGAAGAGCTTTTCAAAGCGGCGATGACGAGCGAGTAGAAAGAGCCGTTCGCCGGGAGCCTAGTCCCCTAGCAATTTATGAAATTCGGCCAATGTGGGTTTGAAGGAATCCGGGTTTGTTAAGGTCAGATTGACCTGATCTTCAAGGATACGCGTCATCGTTGCCCACGAGGCATCCTCCTGCTGCGGAATAATAGGAAAAAAGAGGCAATCGGCGGCCTCGGCGGCGTGCTCGTCGCCCGGCGCGTCGCCGACGAGTAGGGTGGGGAGATCCCGTCCGTTGCGGGCGACGAAGACCTGCTCGCTTTTTGATCCAAATTCCTGCCCGAGGATACGGGTGGTCAAGCCGGCCAAGCCGGCCTGCTCCCATTCTTCCTGCAGGGTTGCGTGCGGAGCCTGGGAAACGACATGGACTTCGCCAAGGGCGGCCATGTGTCGCAGGGCTGTCCTCGCGTTCGGGAAAGCCTGGTGCGCAACATCGATCCCCTTGACCCGTTCATTGACCTGATCGCTCCAGCGCAGGGCCTGCACGAAGACCTTGGAATCAGGGACGCGATTCGCCTCCGCGCGGATGGCCCCGGCGTTGCGGTTGGCCGGGTTGGCGATCAAATGTTCGAAGACATCAAGATCAACGGGAAGGCAATGACCCAGTGATGGATTGCCTGTTCGTTGCAGTTCCCGAAGGCACTTGGCGAAGGCGGCGAAGCGGTTGATGCCGCGGGTTTGTGAATAAAGATTAATTTTATACCAGTGCTCCGCGACAAGCTCCTGCCACTGACCGAGTCCCCAGACCTCGATGAAGGCGGGCAGGAAGGCGTGCTCATGCTTCCAGCGCATGTTGTCGAAGACGCATCCGTCACTGTCGATACAGAAGAGCATGGGGAAGTAACTACGAATTGCGCGAATCTACGCGAATTTTCAGACTACGGAATATGCGAAATATACGGAAATAATTTCTGATGAACACATCAATATGATCCCCGCTTCCGTATAATCCGTATGTTCCGTAGTATAAAGATTCGCGTGATTCGTAGTTCATTATCCTAAAGGAGTCTTGTTGCCTTGATTTCATCCGGGTCGGCGAATAGGGCGGCTGCGGCGGCGCGGGCGGAGGGTGCGGCGGAAGAGTAGGTGAGGAGGATGTTCTT
>JBNGDP010000140.1:0-7338 GCA_049975345.1 Oceanipulchritudo sp.
GGTGTATTGAAATACATCGAGGTCGCTGCACGGCGGCAAACGCCGTAGACAGGCGGCTGGAGGCGGCTGTAGTGGGAAATTCATGAATAAGGCAGGCTAGGACGATTGGCCCGTCTGCCCGCGGTAAAGGGCGCGGTAGCGGCTGTCCGAACGCAGGAGGGCGTCGGGGGATCCGCTTTCCACCATGCGTCCCTGCTCCAGGACAACAACCAGATCAGCCCGCCGCAGGGTCGAAAGGCGATGGGCGATAATGAGGGTGGTCCTCCCCTTCATCAACTGCTCGAGGGCGGTGAGAAGGGCTTCCTCGGTCGCCGGGTCGAGGGCCGAGGTCGGCTCGTCAAGGATCAGGATCGGGGCGTTCTTCAGGAAGGCGCGGGCGATGGAAAGCCGCTGCCGCTGGCCGCCGGACAGGTTTACCCCGCGTTCTCCGAGCATGGAGTGGAAGCCGTTCGGCAGCTTGCGGATGAACTCGTCGGCCTGGGCCAGCCGGGCCGCTTCCTCGATGTCCCGTTTTTTCGCCTCCGGGCGGCCGTAGCCGATGTTTTCGAGGATGGTCCCCGAAAAGAGAAGCGGGTCCTGCATGACAATTGAGAACTGCTGCCGAAGCCACCGCAGGTCGAGGGACTTCAGGTCATGCCCGTCCAGGGTCACGCGCCCGGCAGCCGGATCGTAAAAACGCATCAGGAGCTGCACGAGGGTGGATTTTCCCGATCCGGTCTTTCCCACCAGTCCGACCACCTGCCCGGCGCGGATTCGCAGGCTGATCTCCTCGAGGCAGGATTGATCGTCCTCGTAGCGGAAGCTCACGGACTGCAGCTCCAGGTCGCCACTGACCCGGGGAAGCGCGACCGCCCCCGGCAGGTTGCGCACTTCCGGCTCCTCGTCCAGGATCTCGTGGAGGCGTCCCAGCTGGGCAATGGAACTGCGGGCGACCCCCGTGCTGGAGCTCACCGAGCTCAAGGGCTGGTAGAGCATCGTCACGTAGGAAAGAAAAACGACAATGTCTCCGGGAAAAAGGGTTCCGTTGAGGACCGCCCTCGCCCCCAGCAGGATCACGGCGGCGGACCCGAGGGCCATGGCGACCCCGACCGAGGTGTTGAAGGCCAGTTCGGTCACCACCTTGCGCTGGTTGGCCTCGAGGCTCTCGCCGGCCTGCCGGTCCAGCATGCGGTGGGCCCATTCCTCGAGGGTGAAGGCCTTGATCGTGCGGATCGAGGAAAGGGATTCCTGGATGGTCGAGGCAAGGCCGCTCTCCCGCTCGTGGTACATCCGCGAAAGTCCCTCGATCCGGCGCCCGAAAAGATGTATCAGCACAGCCAATACAGGAGCGGTTGCCAGGGCCACCAGGGTCAGGGTGGCGTCCACCGAGAGCATGACCGCCGCGATCCCCACGCAGGTCAGCGTTCCCGTCAGCAGCGGGACGATGGCCCCGCACAGGAGGGTCTGGAGGGTCTGGGTGTCGTAGGCGGCCCGGTACAAAAGGTCCCCGACCCGTGACTTGTCATGAAACTTCAACGACAACCGGAAAAGATGCTGCGTGAGGTCCCGGCGCAGGCGCAGGACCATGCGGTTGCCGGCACGGATCAGGAAATGCTGGCTCAGGGCCTGCAGTCCCTTGTGCCCGAGGGCGATCAGGATCGTCATCACGGCAAGGCCTCCCGCATGATGCAGCGGTTCATCCAGCCGGAAGAGCCCCCAGAGGCCGGACAGCCAGGCGGGGAAGGGTTGCCCGCCCAGCACACAGTCGATCAGCCACTTGACGGGCCAGGGCAGCATCAACTCGACCCCGATGGCGAGGATCATCAGCACTCCCCCGCGGCCGAGGTCCCGTGGCGAGGTCGCGAGGTGTCCGAGGATCCGGCGGAGCACGGCTACCGGACCTCCTTCATCCCGAGGGCCTCGGCGCACTCGCAGGCGATGTGGGAAACGACCGCGCTCATGTGCCGCCGGCTCCAGACAAGGGAGCGCAGGAAGAGGAGCAGCGGGATGGCCAGGGGGATCGTGAAGGGTTTCAGGAAGGCGACGGTGACAAGGAGGACCACCCAGAGGATCAGCCACCATGACCAGGATTTGAGCTGCGGCTTCACGCGGAAGCGAAGGAACTGTTCCCCGGGCCGGGAACCCGTCTCGTAAGTGGAATAGAAGTCCGCGCAGACGGGCCCGGGCCCGGAAATGTGCAGGTCGGCCTCCTCCCAGTCACCGCAGACGCGGCTGATCCATCCGCAGGTCCGGAAATTCCGGTTCATCAACTCGAGCCAGGCCTCGCGTTTTTCAATCCCGCCCCACACGCGGCCCGTGCCGGAGTAGCGCTTGCCGGCCCTGCGCAACTGCCACCAGGCCTTCAGGCGCCCGAAGGCGCGGACGACCGGCTGGGCGAGGTGGAGAAACGCCACGATGAAGAACCCCTTCCAGCGGAACTCGTCCGTCCATCCCTTGAGGCGGATGGCCCGCCAGCCGGCAAGGCCCACCACGAGCATGGTGACGGAGGCGCAGGCGAGCCCTATCACCAGCATCCAGGGCGCGAGCCAGTGCCCCGCAAGGGCGGCGATCCCCCCCCCCGCGAGGAGGGTGACAACCAGCAGCTGCCACTCGACAACCGTCGCGAAGGTGAGGGCGTCGTCCCCGAGGGAGTGGTAGATGCTTTGGAAACGCGCCAGGGCGAACCGGCCGTGGTAGATCTTCGGGGGAAACAGAAAGCCGAGTTTCTCCGAAATCCAGGTCCCGGTATCGGCTCCGTAGATACGGCCCTGCCAGACCCCGTGCCCGAGCATGTTGAACCGGCCCGGATGCCGGTCGACCAGATGCCCCTCGGCGAAGCCGTAGTTCCTCTGCTGGCGGAGGAAGGTGCGCACCGATGGCCGGCGGTGGTGCCAGACAATCGCGCTCGGGCTGAAGACGATGCGCTGCTCGCGGATGAGGAGCTTCCAGCAGACATCCACATCGTCCCCGGCCACCAGGTGGGTGGCGTCGAATCCACCGATACTCTCGAGAGCCTCCTTCTTGTAGGCCATGTTGCATCCCGGCACGTGCTCGGCCAGTTCCTCGTTCAGGAGGACGTGCATCGGGTTGCCCGGGGCCTCGTCCACGCATTCGGCGATGAAACCGTCGCGGGGATGGCAATAATTGGGCCCCCCGACCGCGACCGCTGTCCGCTTCAGCGCGGCGGCAAGGAAATACAGCCAGTCCGGATCGGCCGCCGCGTCATCGTCAATATAGGCGATGATCTCCCCGGTGGCCTTCACGATGCCGGCGTTCCGGGCCCGGCTGAGGCCCCCGTTCTTCTCCTGGCGGAGATACTGTACATCGAACCGCGAGACGATGGAAGGGGTCTGGTCCGTGGAGCCGTCATCCACGACAATGACCTCGTAGTCCGGGTAGCGCAGCCGTTGCAGGGATTCGAGGCACTCGCCGATGGTGGCCGACCCGTTGTAGGTACAAACCACTACACTGATCCTTGGAACCCGTTCCCCCGGGAGAAAGCCCGGCAGGCGGTGAAGGAGTTCCCGGACAATCCCGAGGGACGGCTTCGGGGAACGGTCGGTCCGGGTCAGCCCGAAGGCCCAGTCCTCGATCGGCTGGTTGTTGACCGCCCATTCATCGGTCCAGCTGTAGAGGACCGCCCCGCACAAGCCGCGGTCAAACAGGATCGGCAGGTATTCGCGGAAGAAGGCGGCCTGCCTCTCCTCCCCGTTGCGCATGCTGTCGAGACCGAGTTCGGCCAGCATCAGGGGGCGTTCACCGGCCAGTAGCTGGATGCGGGAGAGATACTTCCGGAAAGCCTCGGAATCTTCAAAGTAGAGGTTGAAGGCGACCACATCGAGGAAATCCAGAAGCGACAGGAGATGTTCGGTCGGGGGATAATTCACGTAGGTGACCAGGGAGTCCGGGACCAGTCCCTTCACCGCGTCGTACATCTCGCGGATCGCGCGGGCCACCTTCTTCCGGCCGTACCACCGGACGGTGAGGGCCGGGATCTCGTTGCCGAGGGAATAAAGAAACATCGCCGGATGCCCGGCCAGGCGGCGCACATGGCGCCTCGCCGAGGCCAAGGCCTTCCGGCGGACCTTGTAGCTGTCCAGCTCGGAACCCCGCAAGCCCCAGCATACGTCGACCATCAGGCGCAGACCGGCCTCCCAGGCCGCGTCCGCAATGGCCTCGCCGGGCGGATCATACAGGCGAACCAGGTTGATCCCGCATTCGGCCATGCGCGAAAAGTCCTCCCGCACCCGCTCCGGTTCCGGAAAACGCTCCCCCGCCGAGTTTTCCCGGAAGCTTCCATAACTGACGCCCTTGATCCAGAACCGCTCCCCGTTTACGCGAAGCAGCTTTTTTTCCACATGGGAAGGCCGGTCAACGGGCGTAAGAGTCGGGTTTTCCTTCATTCAGATGAGATTCAATGTCAGCCTTCGCCGAAAGTCTGCTGACCGGACGGGGGATGGCCAGCAAATTTTACGATGCCGGAGGATGATCCGGCTCAATCAAAAACAACCGGAATCCGGGCCTTGACGACCGTCGGGCGGCCGTCGCGTTTCGGGGGATCAAAACGGAATTCCCCGACGATGAGGGCGGCCGCATTCCGCAGGGGGGCGGAGGAGCCATCCGCGGTCCGGATCAGCCGTGGATGCCCGTCCGGATCAATGTAAAATTCCACCAGCACGGTGCCGGAAAGGGTCTCGCCGGTTTCCTCATCCATGACCGGGAGGGATTCCCCCCGGGAAACCAGTTGCAGGGGACTATCCAGCTGACCCGGCATGCTCAAACTCAGCTGGTGGAAGCCGGGATCCAGGGCGGCGATGCGGCTCTCGATGTGTTCGGAGAGGGTGACACTCAAAACCGTGAAGCGGGCGGCCTCGCCGACGGGCACGCGGGCCATGGCATCAACCGGAACCGCTTCGCCATCGACGACGGCGGGCAGGAACTCGGCGCCGCGCAAGGCCTTGTCGAGGGCGCCCAACAGCCCGCGGTGGGGGACATCCAGCCCGATCCAGTCGACAACCGTTCCCTCGGTATCGATGCGCAGGATGACCGTGGCCTGGTCCCCGGACTGGATAAGGTGCAGGATCTCCCTGGGGACATTCAGGAAAATGGGCCGGACCAGAAGGGGACTCCGGTATTCAAGGCTTGCGTTCTCTTCCCCGGCAAGGACGCGGAGCCCGGCCGCCGGCAGGAAGAACGCGCACGCGGCCAGCCCGGAAAGCAATCCTGCCCTGTAAAATGGATGCCTCGCCTTCATCGCGAATCTTTTACCAGGATAAACAGGTCTGCGCCCATGACAATCCAATTAGCAGGAGGGGCTGGAGGCGGCTTCGGAAAAAGCCTGGTCTGGGCAGGCAAGTCCGGCGGTCCGGGGAAAAGGTGGCTGGAGTCCCCGGAATTCTAACGGATTTCACGGACCAGTTGTTCCGCTGTTTCCACACCGGAAGCCATCGCCCCGTCAAGGGAGCCGTCGCAGAGGAAGTCACCGCAAAGGTAAACATCCCGGAGTTTGCGGGGTGCCCTGGAAGAGGCCGGCAGGTCCGCCGGATGAAACCGCGGAAGCGAGTGCGGAATCGGGTAGGATCGAAGGAAACGCCAATCCCGCACCTTGTCGCCAAAGAGGTAGATCAGTTCCGTCTGGATGGAATCAACGGGGTCCGGGGAATCCGCCCCTCCGACAACATTCACGCAGACCAGGTCGCGTCCGGGCGGGGCATACCCCGGAGCCACCCGGCTGGGCACGGCAATGTGATTGATTCTGCCATGGTGGGAGGCGTTCAACCAGAGAAGCTTGTTCAATCCGGCGGGCGCCTCGGGCGCATCGAAGTAGTAGCAGGTTCCCCCGTTCCAGGGCCGCGAGGGGAGCTCGGGAAACCACTCGCGCGCCTGATCCCCGCCGGTGGCGACCACGACCGCATCCGTAGACAGCCTTTGGCCATCGCCCAGGATCACATGCCGTGGACCGACGCTCCCAACCCGGCAATTCAGCCGGAACGAGTCGGCCGGCATGCGGGCTTCCATCTGGTTGGGAATGGCGCTCATTCCCCCCGCTGGAAGCGCGGCATATCCCGCTGAAAAACAGCGGTATACAAAGGCGAACATCCGGGCCGAGGTCTGCAACCCGCTTTCCAGGAAAATGCCGGAAAGAAAGGGCCGGAAAAAGGAGTCAATGATCTTCCTGCTGAATCCGAATTCCAGAAGATACTCTTCCGTGGTGCAATTCTGCAGGTCCCAGACGGCATCAACCCCCATGGAAAGGAGCTTGCCGCGCAGGCGGGCGATGCGGAATTTGTCAGCAAGGCTGCCGATCGGGGCGGAAAGGGTTGCCGGGAGGCTGCCGGGCCGCCGGAAGGGATCGACAACGGAACAGCTGTGATGGCCCAAATGAATACGCGCCCCGGGTTCGAATTGGCCAAGGTGCAGGTCTTCAAGATCCAGCAGTTTCCGGCACGCGGGATAGGCGGTAAGCAGGACCTGGAAGCCCCGGTCGAGTGTAAAGTCCTTGTAAACGTCCGTACGCACGCGCCCCCCGACCGCGTCCGAGGCCTCGAGTACAAGCACCCGTTTCCCCGCTTTGTGCAGCGTCAGCGCACAGGCCAGACCGGCCACCCCGGCTCCGACAATGGTCACTTCCGCATTCTCCATGCAAAACTCCCTAGCGGATAGGCGGTAGCAGATCAACCCTTTCGCGCTTTGTTAAGATTCTGTAAATATCCCGCCCATCCTCCATTCCCTCTTACCGGCGCGCAAACGGTCCGGTAGACAAGCATCGTGTTCTAATTGCCCGTCGAACAGGTGCCTCCCTCCCCCTTGGGAGGCATACCCAACCCCGGGCCGGCTCAGTGACCGTCCGTCTCTATCGAACGGATCCGCCGGCCCGGGCGTTCGGCGGCGCTGATCCCCGCCATGATCGCCCAGATCTCATGGAAGGCGGCCAGTTTGACCCGCTGGTCCTCCGAGAAAGCGATCTGGTTCTTGAAATTGGGATAGTCGAGGGACCATGCCAGCGCCGCCATGATGGCCGAGATCTCCCGCTGGTCCGTGATGAGGCGATAGCGGTAATCCGCATCCGGCCAGTCCTGGATTTCCAGATCCTTGCCAACCAGTTCAAGCAGGTTGACCAGGTCCTTTCGGATCCGCGCCCGGACATGAAACTCCCCGGGCCTTTTCTGCACAATGCTGTAAAATCCGTGTTTTGTCGCGAGCCACATGCCCCCCACCCTAGCAGAGGGGGTCGGACATGGGTGGTCTTATATCAGACGAAGGACGAAAGACGAAGGACGAATGGTGAAACAAGGATTACCAGGGAAAGGAGTTTCATTGCAGAGCAGGTGGCGGCTTTGCCCTACGTCCTTCGTCCTT
>JBNGDP010000140.1:7438-9406 GCA_049975345.1 Oceanipulchritudo sp.
GTCCTTTGTCCTTAGTCCTTTGTCCTTAGTCCAAGCACCATCTGCCCCGGATGCTCGGTTCCCCGCTGGATGGACATGACGAGTTGCAGGATGCGGTCGGGCTGGTGGGCCTGGGCGGCCTCGTGCAATTCCGCGAGCCAGGGCGGGGATTCCGAATAGCTGTCCTGCATCTCCTTGAGCGCGGCCTGGACGCGCTTCTTGAGCTGCGGCGGGCCGATCACCCGGGCATGGCCTCCCCATGAAAGGATCCAGCGCTCCACTTCCTCGAGGGAATCGAGGTGCAGCTTTAATTCAAGGGCGCCGCCCGGCAGGTCCTTCAATTGCTGCGAGCTGTGCCAGGTCCGCTCGCGGACAAGCTGCGCCGCGTAGGGATCGAACTCGATCCGCACCCTGAAATCCCCTTCGCCCTTGAACACGCCGAAGGATCCCATCAGGCGGTCCGTCAGGGAGAAGTCCTTCGGCTTGCTGAACTTCTTCCCGCAGGCCGTGATTTCCTGGATGCGACCAAGGACAAAAGTCCGGATGTCGTTGCGCGCCAGGTCATGAGCGAACAGATACCATTGCCCGTCGATGCTCGCCAGGTGGTAGGGCTGCACGCGCCGCTTTTCAGGCCGCGTCCCGTTCAGTTTTTTGTAGGCAAACTCCAGCTCGCGGCACTCCATGAGCGCCCGGGTCACCTGCTGGAAAATTCCCAACCGGGTAACGGCGATCCCCGTATGATGGAACGACAGGGCGGAACTCAGCTCGCTCACATCCACCGTCACTTCATCATCCAGCACCTGGGCGAGTTTCGTAAAGGCATGCGCCAGCGGTTTCTCGAAGGGGGTGCCGCGGTATTGCTCGAGGGCCTTCTGGGCGACAAACAGGGCCAGCATTTCCCCCTCGGTCGCCGGGATGGTCGGGAAGCTGGTCACGGGCTCCGTGTAGAAATAGCCGTGCCGGGCGCCGTCGTAGTCGATCGGCATCCCCAGTTGGTCCCGCATGTAGTCGATGTCCCGCTGGATCGTCTTTGTCGACACCTCGATCTTCTTCGCCAGCTTGGTGCAGTTGGGATAGCTCCCCTCCTGCAGCTTCTGGTGGATGCGGATCATCCGCGCCAGCGGCGGGCGGGAATTGAGCTGTTTCTTCGGCATGGGACCACAAATGTCCCACCCCAACTCTCCTGTCGAGTTCCAAAACTCCCAATCCCAATCCCAATCTCAATCCAGAATCCGGTTCTCCCCATCGACGTACACCAGCAACGGCTTGTGCTTTTTCGCCTCCTCCTCGGCGTATTCGGCATAACTGGCGATAATGACGATATCGCCGGGCTGGACCTTGCGGGCGGCGGCCCCGTTGAGGCAGACTTCGCCCGGCTTGCCGAGGATGACGTAGGTGTGGAAGCGCTCACCGTTGTTGCAGTTGTAGATGTCGACCTGCTCGAACTCGAGCAGGTCGGCCGCCTTGAGGAACTCCGGCCCGAGGGAAATGCTGCCTGTGTAATTCAAATTGGCGTCGGTTACCGTAGCGCGGTGGATTTTGGATTTAAGTAGGGTGCGGTTCATTTTTCAGACTAAGGACTAAGGACTAAGGTTTAAGTGTCGCGGGCATCCCTGCCCGCGTTATTCAATTCAACGGCGCGGCAGAGGCCGCGCAGGACGAGGTCGGGAACGTATTTGTCGACGAGGGGTTCCTCGCGGAAGAAGCGGGCGTGGCCGCCGGTGATGAGGACGACCGGCTTGCGGCCGTCGAAGACCTCCCCGGTCAGGCGGTCAATGACCTCCCGCATGAGGCCGAGGTGGCCGAAATAGAGGCCGCTCTGGATGCTCTCGACGGTCGTCTTGCCGAGGCAGGCGACGGGATGGGAAAGATCGACGTAGGGGAGCTTGGCGGTGTTCTGCGCGAGCGCCCGCATGGAGAGGGCCATGCCGGCGGCGATGACGCCGCCGAGGTACTCGTCGCTGCGGTTGATTGCGCAGAAGGTGGTGG
>JBNGDP010000141.1:0-9351 GCA_049975345.1 Oceanipulchritudo sp.
AGCGATCCCGGTCCTGATCCCGGTCCCGATTGAAAATACTCCTCGAACTCCCGGAGCAATTGATCAAGCCGGACGCCCCAGGCCGGGCTGAGGATGTACTTCAGGGGCGCGTCGCCGAAAATCCGGTCCACATACAAATCCGGGCGCAGGCGCCGCAGCCATTCGGCCGCCTTTGCAAAGTATTCCTCCTTTGACGGAAAAACGAAGGCGGAGGGATCCGTCTCGTACATTCGCGCCAGCGACGTGCCCTTGAAAACATGCAGCTGGTGGACTTTCACACTGTGCAGCGGAAGGGCGTTGAGCAGCTCCACCGCATCAAAAAACCGCTTCCATGGCTCGCCTGGAAAGCCCACCAGGAAATGCCCGCCCACGGGCAGGCCGCGCGCCGCCACCCGGTCGACCGCGTCGCGCGCCTGAGCGAAGGTATGCCCGCGGTTCATGCGCCGCAACGTGTCGTCGCAAAAGGACTCGATTCCCAGCTCGAGGTAAACCGGCTTGCGCTGGTTTGCCGCCACCAGCCAGTCCAGCAGGGCATCGGGCAGGCAGTCCGGACGTGTCCCGATGACCATGCCCGCCAGACCGGGATGGGCCAGGACCGTTTCATAGATTTCCACCAGCTGTTCCATGGGCCCGTGGGTGTTGGTGTAGGCCTGGAGGTAGCCCAGAAAACCAACCGCCCGAGGATAGCGCTTCCGCTGGAAGGCCAGCCCCTGCCCGATCTGTTCCTCGAGCGAAGTGCCCGCGTGGCAGTATCCGGGAATGAAGGCCTCGTTGGAGCAATAGGAGCAGCCGCCGACACCCAGCGTACCGTCCCGGTTCGGACAGGTGAAACCGGCATGCAGGCTCACCTTCTGCACCCGCCCGCCAAAGCGCGCGCGCCAGTAGTCCTTCAGTTTGGGATAGGATGCAGCCATGATCTAGGACCAAAAACTACGAATGACGCGAATCCCCGCGAATAGAAAACTACGGATAATACAGATCACACAGATATAATTGGTAATACCTGTAATCCGTTATCTGTAGTTCCATTCAAATCTGCGAAGATTCGCGCGATTCGTGGTTTATGAAACAAAAAGCTTGCCAACGCCCCGGGATTCGCGAGTGTCCAGCCCTTCACGCGGGGTGTTCCCGCGGGGGAGACCGGTCATGCTACATGTTCTGGTAGCCTGACTCATTAACGGTCCAATATAAATACATGTCTGATATCACCTTCGAGGCGATGCCGTTGGCAGAGCCCGTTCAGCGCGCATTGCGCGACGAGAAGTACGCGGTGCCGACGCCGATCCAGGCGCGGTCCATTCCCCCCCAGCTCGAGGGACGCGACCTCATGGGCTGCGCCCAGACGGGAACCGGGAAGACGGCGGCCTTCGCCCTGCCCATCCTCACGCACCTGAGCGAACGCCCGCAATCCTTGCAGCGGGGAAAACCCCGCGTCCTGGTCCTGACCCCGACGCGCGAGCTGGCCATCCAGGTCGGCAAGAGCTTCACGACCTATGGCCGGCACCTGCGATTGCGGCACTCCCTCGTCTACGGAGGGGTCAGCCAGCATCCGCAGACCCGCAACCTGGCCAAGGGGGTCGACATCCTCGTCGCCACGCCGGGACGCCTGCTCGACCTGATGGACCAGGGGCACATCGACCTCAGCGGGGTTGAATTCCTGGTTCTCGATGAGGTGGACCGCATGCTCGACATGGGCTTTGTGCACGATGTGCGCCGCATCGCGCGGGAACTTCCCCGTGGACGCCAGACCGTCCTCTTTACCGCGACCCTGACACCCGATGTGGAGAAAATCGCCGGAGACTTTGTCATGGATCCGGTGCGGATCTCCGTGACCCCCGACAAGCCGGTGGTGGAAAACATCCATCAGCAGGTCTGTTTCATCCGCCAGGAAAACAAGAAGGCCCTGTTGGAGGGCTATCTGCGCGGCCAGGGGGACCGCAACGGAACCCATTCCACCATTATTTTCTGCCGCACCAAGTTCGGCGCCGAAAAACTTTCCAAACAACTGAACAAGCACGGCTTCCGCAGCGACGCGATTCATGGCGACAAGTCGCAGGGCGCCCGGCAGCGCGCCCTCGACGGCTTCCGTTCCGGCAAGCTGCCGATCCTCGTCGCCACCGATGTGGCCGCCCGTGGCATCGATGTACGCTCCATCTCGCTTGTGATCAACTACGACCTGCCCGAGGCCGCGGAAAGCTATGTGCACCGCATCGGGCGCACCGCCCGCGCCGAGGCCGAGGGCAACGCCGTCAGCTTCTGCACCGCAAAGGACGTCGGCCTGCTCGCACAGATTGAAAAGTTCATCGGCCTGAAGATCGAAATCGACACGGACCATCCATTCCACGACGCCGAGGCGGCGGATCATTCCTCCCACCACAGCAAGCGTCCGCATGCAAGGCAGTTTGCCGGAAAACGTAGCCGCGGCTTCGGGGGAGGCAAAGCGTACGGAAACAACCGACCTTTCGGTTCGCGTTATGGGCGGTTTCAAAGGAAACGCAAAAACCCGGCCAAATAACTGGAAACTTCCCGCGCTTTCCCTTTAACTGGAAGGATGCTCAAAAGTAATCGTTTCCCCGGCGCTTCGCGGAAGGCGCTTCCGCTCTTTCTTGTCCTTCAGTTTCTGACTTCGATCCTCTTCGGCGATGTCTCGGTGACGAATCTCTTCGGCGACCACATGGTCCTGCAGCGGGACAAACCCGTCGTGGTATGGGGTAAGGCCGATCCGGGAGAGGCGGTCTCGGTTCAACTGGACGGAGCCTCCGCGGCAACCGTCGCCGACGCAACGGGCGCATGGAAGGTGGCGCTTCCCGCCATGCCCGCCGGCGGGCCGTATACCCTGCGTGTCAACGGCGAAAACGAGCTTGTTTTCTCTGATGTGCTGGTCGGCGAAGTCTGGGTGGCCTCCGGCCAATCCAACATGCAATGGACGGTCGGGCGATCATTAAACGCCGACCTGGTTGAGCTGACCGTTCGCCGAAACAACGAGATCCGGTCCATTCCCGTCAGGAACATGGGCAGCCAGGAGCCACAGGGTGAAATCCCGGGCAAGTGGGCCGTTGCGACAAGTCAAACGGTCCCCGCATTCTCGGCCGTCGCCTATGCCTTTGCGGAGACCGTGCACGCGGCCCTTGGGGTGCCGGTCGGAATCATTGACAACGCATGGGGCGGATCCGCCGCCGAGGCATGGGTGCCGCGCGAGGTCATCGCCGCCGATCCGGTCCTTCAATCCATTCACGAGCGTTGGCTCGAAATTGAGGAGAATTACGACCATGCCTCCGAGCTCGCGGAATGGGAGGCCGCCATGGCCAAGTGGGAAACGGATGCCGCGGCGGCCCGCGCCGCCGGTTTGGAGAAACCGAACAGGCCCCGCAGACCGCAGGACCGCATGTACGCCCAGCACCGTCCCGGTAATTTGTGGAACGGCCGGGTGCTGCCCATTGTTCCCTTCACAATAAGAGGCACCATCTGGTACCAGGGGGAGAACAACGCCAACACTGCCCGCGGCGGGGAATACAAGACGCTGTTCCCCACCCTGATCCGCGCATGGCGCAAGGCATGGAATGAGGAATTCCCGTTTTACTGGGTACAGCTCGCGGACTTCAAGGAGGAGTCCTCCTTCTCCCCGGATGACAACTGGCCGCTCCTGCGCGAGGCCCAGACCCACACCCTGAACACGGTCCCGGCGACCGGCCAGGCCGTCATCATCGACCTCGGCGAGGGCAGGGACATCCATCCGCGGCAAAAGGAGGAGGTCGGGCGCCGTCTCGCCCGCTGGGCCCTCAACCGGGACTATGGATTCACGCAACTGGCCTGCCGGTCACCGGAGTTTGATTCATTCTCGCAGGAGGGGGACCGTCTTGTCGTGAAATTCAACTACACCGGAAGCGGCCTGCGCGCCTTTGACACCAAGGCGGTCAAGGGCTTCGCCGTCCAAACCGGGGACGGGGAATGGATTTCCCCGGAGGGACGGGTTGTGGCGGAGGACACTGTCGAACTGGTCCTTCCGGAGGAGGTTTCCGCCACCGCCCTGCGCTACGCCTGGGCGGACAACCCGGTCTGCAACCTGTTCTCCTACGAGGGACTGCCGGCCACCCCGTTCCGCACGGATCAACCCTAAACCCGGAATCCGCCATGGGAACCCTGTTCAAAGTCATCCTCGCCATCATCGCCTTTTTCGTGGCCGCCGCAGCCGCCATCCTGCTGGCCTTTTACTACAGTCCCGGCCTGCAGAAGAAAGTCGCCCTGGGCGTTTTGCAATCCGGATTCGGCGAGGAGTCCCGCCTGGATCATGTCAGTTTCCGCCTCGGATCGCTCCAACTCCGGGGGCTCCACATCAGCTCGGGGGAGGAAAGCCTCGACCTGGAGGAATTGGACGCCCGGTTTGATTTCTGGAGCCTCAATGACGAGGTGCCGGAGATTGAAGCCGTGGTGATCAGGGGACTGGACCTGGACATTGCCGCACAGGGGGGCGCCTCGCTGGCGAAGAAGTTCGAATCCGCCGAAGGCCGGGAGGTCTCCAAACCCGCCGCTGCGGAAACCTCCGCGGAATTCCCCGGTGTGCCGGTCCGGATCGGGACCATCGACCTCGACGGGCGGGTACGGCTGCCCGGCGAGCGGGAAATCAAGGCCGCTTTTCAGTTGCGGGATTTGGCCCCCGGCGCCACCGCACCGGTCGAGGCCCGGATCTTCATCGCCGCGCACGCCCCCGGGGGGCCGTACCAGGACGCGGAGCTGATCCTCAAGGGCAGCCTGCGCCAGAGTCCCACGGGCAGCCTTGACCGCAGCGAGGGGGAATTCATTGTGCGGCTGCGCGATGCCCCTGAGGCCGATTGGGTGGAAACCCGCACCCGTACCCTCTTCGAGGGCGATCCGCAATCCTTCTCCCTTTCCATCGAGGGCGTTGACCTCGCGGCCCTTTCCCGGCTTTCCATCTTCAATCTCAGCCGGCCAATGGCCTCCGGAAACCTGGATTTCCAGCTGCAGGGTCGCACCGGTGAACCCACTGTCGTCGAGGGTAACCTGTCGGTCACGGACCTCCGGCCGGAGGGGTATCCAGATGCTCGCTACACAGTTGTCATCGAACCGGAAATCGAATCCCGCGACTCCTCGAAACGGATCAAGGTATCGGCCCCCATCCGCCTTTCGGGGCCAACCACGGTCACAAATGCCACCCTTGCCGCCGACCTGGATGCCTCCGATGAAGAAATGCTTCGCTTCGATGCCACGGTGCAGGCGGATGTTTTCAACGCCGACGACTGGCAACCGCTCCTTTCCATTCTTCCCCGGGAGGAAGGTCCTGACCCGGCACAGGAACGCGACCCGGCACCCGATCCCCGCCCGGCATGGGCCGGCCTTGACGGAAACTTGCTGGTCGAACTGGGACGCCTCGTCGCGGCGGGCAATGTCCTCACCGACCTCTCCCTGAACGCCGTCGTTGAAAACGGCGAACGGATCACGCTGCAAACCGCCGCCAAAAGCAACCGTACCCCCATCACCGCTTCCGGCAGCCTCGCCTTCCTACCGGACAGGCCGGACACCCCCTACCGATTGGACGGGGGATTCCGGGTGGAGTCCCTCGATGTGACGCCGTTCCTGAAACCTCCCCAATCCGGCCAACCAGCCATGCTGGAGGGAATCTTTGACGTGGCGGGCGATTTCCAGTCCACCGCCCCGAATCCTGCCTTCATCCCAGACTTCCTCACCGGTTCCCTTCAACTGAATTCGGCCGGCGCCGGCATCTTTCGCCCGCTTGGAGAAAACACTTCCATGGCCCAGGGGGTTTCCGGCCTGCTCGGTGCGCTCACCGGCTCGGTCAAGGAACTCGGCTGGGTACAGATGGTTGTCGACCAGCTCGAGGAAATTCCCTACCGGCAGATGACCTTCAAGCTCAGCCGGGACGAGAATCTCGACCTCGTCCTCAAGGATCTCGACCTGGTCAGCCGCGAGACCCGCATCCGCGGCGGCGGAACCATCCGCTACCAGGAGGGGGTCGACCTGCTGAGCCTGCCGATGGACCTGCAGTTCCAGCTCTTCGCCAAGGGCCGCCTGGCCGAGGCCCTCCGCACCGGTGGCCAGCTCCGCTCCTCCCAACCCGACGATCTCGGCTTCCTGCCCGGCCCGCCCCTGCCCGTCCGGGGATCCCTCGCCCAACCGGAATCCATGCTCATGAACCTGCTCATGGAAGGCGGCTCACAATTGCTGCCGGGGCTGTTGCGGGGAAAATAGAGCCCTTAATCGTACCGGCACTCCCTGGCCGCCTCGGCGAATGCCTGCAGGTTCTGAACAGGAGCGGTGAAAAAGTGATCGGCCGCGGAGCAGATGTACCCGCCGCCCTTTCCGTAGGTGCCGAACAAGGCCGCCACTTCGGCTTTCACCCGGTCCGGGGTGCCCTCGCTGAGGATGCCTCCCTGGTCGAGGCCGCCGATCAGGCTGACCCGTGATCCAAGCACCTCCTTCGCGGTTGTTCTCAGGGATTCATCGAGGTCTCCCCCCACGCCCGGGGGCGACAGGGTTTCGCTGGCCGTGCAACCGTTGTCCGGAATGTCCTTCAGGATCGCCTTCATGCCGCCGCAGGTGTGGTAGGTGACCGGGAATCCCTCTTCCTTGAGGGCGGAAATCACCTGCCGGTCGTAGGGGATGCAGAACTCGCGGAACATGACGGGGCTGATCACGGTGGTGCTGGCCGCCCCGCCGCCATGCTCGATCAGGTCCCACCTGCAGCCGGCCATCTGCTCATGCACGTAGCGGACCTTGATGTCCGTCAGGCGCTGGAGGACCGAATGCACGTAGTCCGGATCATCCATTGCCCAAAGGATGGCCTCCTCGGTTCCCACCAGCTCGACGAAATCCTGCCAAGTCCCGGGCTGGCCCCAGTGGGTGACGAATCCGCGGACGATTCCCGCGTCCCCGGTCCGGTCGTACCAGTTCTCAAGCTCCCGCTTGTCAAAGGTGGTGCCCGGCCAGTACTTGAGAAAACGCTCCATCTCCTCCTCATCCGAAACGGGGTGTTCCACCAGAAAGGAGGTGAACTCGTTCTGCGCCCGCACGTAGGACAGCTGCCCCTCGGGGGTCGTTATGGTGGTGCGTAGGGCGTTGGGAATCCTTGCCGTGGGCTCCGGCTTGGCCTCTTCCATCCAGTCGCGGCTCAGTACCGGAAGCGTGATCCACGGGGTGACCGACGCGTCGAGGCCGGTTTTCAAAAAGGCCTCCAGCTGGTCACACCCGCCCATGTAGTGATTCAGGTGATACGCCTGCCACTGGTGGACGGTGGCCGGGAGGCGGTCGGGTTTGCCGCCCCGCAGGGCGGTCATCATGCGTTCTTTTGCTGTCATGTCAGTTTTACCGGATTACATTGGCTTCCGCCTTCCCGGTTCAGCCAGGCCGAGGCGGCCGTCAGCTTCTCCTCGCCGCGCGCCAGTATCGCCACCCGCGCCCCCTCCGCGGCGAAGGCCCGGCTCACTTCGTGGCCGATGCCGTCCGGGGCACCCGTGGTCAAAGCAACTTTGTCTTCCAGTCGTCCCATGTTTCGTTTCCCTTTGCCCAGGCACCCCGGAAGGCGCACTGCAGGGTCCCCCCCATGCTTGGAAATTCCCATCCGCATGACAGCGCTCTCCCGGTTTATTCTAAACGCCGGCGGCTCGTCGGGATGTTTTAGCATAAACCCCTCGGGACATTCACGTCCGTGTGGGCATGGAATCAGGGTGTTTTGATGCGCGCACAGAAAGCCCCCGGAAAGGCCGTCCGCAAGGCGCCCCAGGTTGCCCCTGAGGACAGGGTTCCCCTGCGGAAACGGATCGCCTATGGCGCCGGTGGGCTGGCGACGGGAATCCAGGACCGCTTTGACAACGGCGTGATGAACCCGGTCTTTGTGGTCGGGGTCGGTTTCTCGCCGATTGTCATGAGCAGTTGCGGCGCCTTTTACCGCGTTTACGATGCCTTCTCGGACATTTTCATGGGCTCGATCTCGGACAACACGCGCACGCGCTGGGGGCGGCGGCGCCCGTACGTGTTTGCCGGGGCCTTTCTGATGGCCTTCGCCATGCCGTGGCTGTTTCAATTCAACCCGGCGTGGTCGCTGCTGACGATCGGGGTCTGGATGGTGATCTTCAATCTCCTCATCCAGACGACGCAGACGATCTACAACGTCCCCTACCAGAGCCTGCTGATTGAATCCACACCCGACACGAACGAGCGCACCAATGTCTCCGCATGGCGGGCCTATGTGGGGATCTTCGTCGGGGTCGCCGTCTCGTGGACATGGTGGCTGGCGCAACGCCCCCTCTTCCATGTCAATGGCGAGCCGGATGTGCTCAACGGGATCAAGTGGCTGGTGATCATGGCCGCTATTCCGGTGGCCCTGCTGGGGATTCTGCCGGCGATCTTCATGGAGGAGCGCTTCTACAAGGAGGCCAAGGACCAGGCGAAGATCAAAATCAAGGACAGCATCCGCTTTGCCTTCACCAACAAGCCGTTCCTGCTTCTGATCACGTTTATCTTTGTCTATGTGGGAGGCACGGGGCTCCACTGGGGGCTCGTGTTTTATGTGAAGCTGTTCTACGTCTGCGGAGGAGACCAGGGGCTCGCTTCCGAAATCGCCGGCTGGCAGGGCACCGTGCAGGCCTTTTTCAGCGTTGTGGGGATTCCCCTCGCCCAGCGGCTCGCCGCGAGCTTCGGGAAAATGAAAACCATCGTGATCGCCATGGTCTGCTTCTTTTTCGCCAGCGGCTCCACATGGTTCCTGCTCACCCCGGAGGCCCCGTACCTGAGCATAGTGCCCTTTGTCCTCATGGGGCCGGTCGTCACGATGATCTGGGTGGTCATCCCTTCCATGCTCGGGGATGTCGTCGATTATGAGGAACACCGTAATGGCCACCGTTCCGAGGGCATCTTTTCCTCCGTCTTCAGCTGGATGCTCAAGGTCGCGCAAACCGTGTCCACCTTCCTGTCCGGGCCGATTGTGGTCTGGGCCGGCTATGAGGCCGCCAAGCGGCATGAGCTGGCGCAGAACCTCGAGGTCCTGACCCGGATGCGCATCCTGCTGATGGCCATCCCGAGCACCTTCATTATGATTGCCGCCATCATCCTCTGGTTTTATCCGCTCAATGCCGACCGTGTTCAGGAACTCCGCACCGACCTCGAGAACCGCCGCGGGAAGATGTAGGCGGAGGGGGCCCGGCCTGATACACCCAACCTCTTCCTCCGGGGGAGGCAAGCTCCCCCGGGCGGGGTGCGGGGAGGGCTCCGGAGATTTCCCAGCCTAAGCCTCCGGGCGGGACAAGCCCGCCCGGGAGGCTGGAGAGACAAGCAGCCTCTTCCTCCGGGGGAGGCAAGCTCCCCCGGGCGGCTGGGTTG
>JBNGDP010000142.1:0-9268 GCA_049975345.1 Oceanipulchritudo sp.
GGCCGGCGACTTGATCCAACGAAACCTGGCTTCCACTGAAAACAGCGAGGAACCTTTAAATTTCCTTGCAAAGAGGAAAGTTTAAGCAAATGCGCGAAATCGTTGAACCGCCGTACGGAGATTTCCTTGAGCGGGAATTGCCGGAACTGACCCCGTGATCGGGCGGTTGATGACCCATCAAAAACAAGCGACCGAATACCTTCAGGGGAGCGGATTCCCCGAGGTACTGATGGCGATACCGTGCTTGTCCAGGTGACCCAGTCGCTCGAAAATGAGCAGACGCGGGAGCGCGAGTTGCGCGCCCTCCTCGAGGCGGCAAATGAGATAAAACACGCAAAGTGCCTTGTCGTCACCCTGCAGGATGAAGGCCTGCAAGCGGATGGCCAAATCCCTGTCCTGCCAATCTGGAAATTCCTGCTGCCCGGTCCGCAAGCGCCCGCTTGATTCGGTTGCCTGCTTGGCTCACCACCGGTCGTCGATGGTGGCGCGCTCGGCCTCGACTTCGGCGAACCAGGCATCGAGCTGGGCGCTGAGCTGGCGCAGCTTGGCCGGTTGGGCCTCGGCCAGGTTGCGCGTCTCCCCGGGATCGTCGGCGAGATTGTACAGCTCGGCGGGCGGGGGCTCCGGAATGTTCCGCTCCGGCTCGGGGTCGCGGACGAGCCCATGCCGCAGCATGCGCTCCGGCTCGTACATGCAGATGTGCAGCCAGGGATCGACGCAGGGAGCCGCCATCGTCTCCGGGACGGCCGGCCGGACCAGTTTCCAGTCGCCGTCGCGGGCGGCGGCATTGAAGGTGGCCATGGGCGTGTAGCGGTTCCATTGCCAGTAGCGTGGCGGCACATCCGGACGCGAGGTTTGCTTCAGGACGCCCGTAAAATCCCGCCCATCGAGGGCCAGTTCACCGGGGACGGGAATGCCGGCCAGCGCAAGCAGGGTCGGGAACCAGTCGCTGAAGTGGACCATGGCATCGGTTGAGCGCGCGTTCTCGAGTCCGTCCGGCCAGCGGATGATGCCGGGGACGCGGATGCCGCCCTCGTAGACATGGCACTTTGCCCCGTGCAGGTTGCAGTTGAAGCGGTCCAGGCAGGCCTCCCCTTCCCCGCCGAACTGGGGACCGTTGTCGCTCGAGAACACGACGATGGTGTTGTCCTTCAGGCCGCTTTGCTCAAGCGCCTCCAGAACGCGCCCGATTCCCTTGTCCATGCGGCGCAACATGCCGTACAGCGTGGCCACCCCGTCGGTGAATTCGCCCTTCCCGGAAAACGGCGCCTTCTCCTCCTCCGGCACCTGCAACGGCGTGTGCGGTGCGTTGTAGGTGAGGTGCAGGAAGAACGGCTCGCCCGGGCGCTGCCGTTTGAGAAAATCCACTGCCTCGTCGGTCCAGACATCGGTCAGATACCGGCCGTCCGCGTGAACCACCCGGTCGTTGTACTCCAGCCGCCAGTCATAGTAATCGTGCATGCCGCCGCGGAAACAGACCGTCTCATCAAACCCGCGCCGCATCGGATGGTAGCGCGGATCAAAGGCCCCCAGATGCCACTTGCCGATCAGCCCGGTCCGGTAGCCCGCCCGCTTCAGCACGTCCGCCAGCGTCACCTCCCGCAGCGCCAGGCGCTCCAGCCCGCGCCATTCAAGGGTGTCGATTGACCCCGTCCGGTGCGGATAGCGCCCCGTCAACAGGCAGGCCCGCGAGGGATTGCACACCGGCGAGGCCGTGTACTGCTGCGTCAGGCAAACGCTTTCAGCGATCAACCCGTCCAGCACCGGGGTCTCCGACAGCCCCCCGTTGAAGGCGCTGAAATCGCCATAGCCCATGTCGTCGACAAGGATGAAGAGGATGTTCGGTCGCGGCATGGAACTTGGATAATCCCCCATCCGTCGTCATGACAATGATAAACCTGCGGGTCAACGCCCGCATGGTCGCGGCCGCAACAGGCCTATCCCATCCCACCGCCTACAAGCTGACTGACCGCTTTGTCACCCGGGGCCTTCTCCGGGAAATAACGGGCGCCAAGCGGGACCGCCTGTTCCGCTTCGATGCCTACTTGGCCCTGTTCAGATAAACAGGCCACGAACCGGTGAAGTGGTGAAGGAGATGGCGCAGCATTACCGTTTCACGACTTTCCTGCTGGATGAGGTACACTATTTGCCCGGGGCGAACGGATTTCTGAAGCGCATCTACGATTTCCTGCAGGTCCGGGTCATCTTCACCAGCTCGGTGGCGCTTGAGATGGAAGCGTCCGCCCATGACCTTGCGCGGCGGGTGCGGTTGTACCGGCTCGATTACTTCAGTTTCCGGGAATACCTTGAATTTCGCCAGGGCGAGAGGCTGGAGCGCCTTGGACTGGACGACCTGTTGGCGGAAAACATTCCGCCGGAGCACCTGCGCGCGGGCACCCACTTCGTGAAGTACATCAGCGGCGGGCTGCTGCCATTCTCCATCGAGGAACCGGATCCCCTGCCCCTCGACGAGATTGACCTGCTGCGGAAAATGCTGCGCTTCATCAGCCGCAGCCCGGTGGACGGGATCAATTACTCGACCCTTTCCGCGAACCTCGGCATTACCAAGTACAAGGCGGAGCAGTACGCGGCCGCCTTTGAGAGCGCTTTTGTTCTCCAGCGGGTTTTTCCGGCCGGCATGAATGTGGTGCGGGAGCCGAAGGTCCTGCTGGTGCCGCCGGCGCGTTTGCTTGAGGGTCCGCTGGATGAAGTGATCGGCGCCCTGCGGGAGGAATTCTTCGCCCTGGCGATGCGCCAGGCCGGCCTTGAGCTGCGCTACCTGAAAAGCACCCGCGGACAGAAAACACCGGATTTCCTTCTCGTCCACAAGGGCGAACGGATCGCGATGGAGATTGGCGGCAAGGGAAAGGGCCGGTCGCAGTTCAAGGGCGTGACCGCCGACCGCAAGATCGTCCTCGGGCAGGATATTGCACCCGCCCCCGGCCGCATTCCGCTCCATCTGGCGGGCTTCCTGGCGTGAAAAACCCTTAATTCGGCTGCCAAGCTGTCCAAAATTATACAAAATCGAGCAGCAGGATTCCCTCAAAAAACTTCATGGATTATCTTGGTTGAGGATGGGTCACCATCATGACCCCGACCCTGCCGCCCGGAAGCATCAGCGCCTGCTGAGAGCCGCAGTCGTTGCCGATCAGGACGGCATCCAGCACGGCGCCTATCCACCTTGGATTTTCTGTTTCAAGGCAATCGACAGGCCCAAGCGGCACGTCCTGATGAATTTCAAGGACCGTTTCATCAACCACTCCAAAACCGGGCCTTCATTCCAGATCCCAGGGCACGGCGTAATCCTTGTCGGTGAGTTGCTGTACCGCATCAACCGGGGCAATGACCAACCCCGGTGCAACAGGCCTGCCCGCGTGCTGTTCACGAAAAGCGCGCAGACCACGGGCGTCCTTCGGTTTTGGGCGGCTGTTCAACTTGATTTCAATGGGATGCAGCCGGCCATCGCGTTCCAGGATCAAGTCCACCTCGCTGCCACTGTGCAGGCGCCAGTGATAGAGATTGGGGCGCGAACTCATCGGCGCGATCTGTTTGCGCACTTCAGCCATGACCGCGGATTCGAACAGGGCTCCCGCCAGCGGATGACCGCTCAGGGTCTTGGCCGAAGCGATGCTTTGCAGGTGGCAGGCAAGCCCCGTGTCGGCAAAGTATCCCTTGGGCTTGAGACTGATGCGCTTGAGCATATTACCGTGCCAGGCCGGCAGTTCGTGCCATTGAAAGCTCGCCTTAAGCACCGAAAGCCAGCGTTTGGCCGTCTGCGGGGTAACCCCGATTTCCCGGCCCAACTGACTGTGGTTGACCTCCTGCGCCGTAAGCGCCGCCACCAGTTGCACAAACCTCCCAAACTGGTGCCAGTCTCCTGCATCCAGCATCAGGCGCACATCGCGTTCAATGTAGGTGCGCAGATAGGCCGCGTGAAATTCGGGCAGGACCTGCTCCGGCAGCACGTCCGCTTCCGGCAGCCATCCGCGCCAAAGCAGTTCATTCAGAGTCCGTCCCATGGCAAGGCGTCCGGGCTTGCTTGCAAGAAACTGTTCCGGCTCATCCAGATAGCGCTCAAGCCAGTTGGGGCTCACTGCCCTGCCCGCCATTTCAGCCAGCGAAAAGCCCTCCAAATCAACAAACACCGCCCGCCCGGCCAGCGATTCGGCTACCGACTTCAAGACCGACCACTGCTGCGATCCCGTCAGTATATACATACCCGGCCGCTTGTCCGTATCCACCACCCGCTTCAGCGTGGACACCAGCTCGGGACAATATTGGATTTCATCCAGCACCAGTGGCGCCGGATGGTTGCGCAAAAACAACTCCGGATCTTCCCGCGCGTTGCCTATGTCGATCACCGGATCGAATACCACCCGGTCCCAATCCGGAAAATGCCGTTCGATCAGCGTGCTCTTCCCCACCTGCCGAGCCCCCGATACCACCACCACCGGAAAGTGTTCCGTCAAGCTCAACAGCTTGCTCGACAGGGTCCGCTTTTTGTAATTCATACTCGATAATTTATGATGATATCATAAAAAATCAAGATTTTAACCGAAAAAGGAATCCCTGGTAAAACCCGAGCAGGAAGGTGGCGCCGGCGGGGTGTCGAGGAGGATGGCCCCGTGGCCGGGGGAAATGATCAGGCCGGTCGGGGGCTTTCCCCGCAGGGAGGGTGGATCACCTTCAGGCCGTAGGGCGTGGCCTGGTCGATCACACGGCCCCCTATCCATATTGAATTTTCTGTTTTACAAACCGATTTTTCAATGCAATTTTGGGGCCCATGCTGTACCGCGAACAGGAATTATCAGAACTGGCGGGGTTGTTGAAGCGCCACCGGGTGGTGGGGATTATAGGAGCCCGGCAGGTGGGGAAGACGACGCTGGCTGAGGCCTACATGAGGACGGTATCGGAGCCATGCCACTGGTTTGACCTTGAGAACCCCGAAGATGAAGCGCGATTGACGGAACCGATGCTGGCGTTGAAGAAGCTTTCGGGCCTTGTGGTCATAGATGAAGTCCAACGGCATCCCGACCTGTTTCCAATTTTGCGGGTTCTGGCGGATCGCAAACCAAATCCTGCCCGTTTTTTGATTCTGGGCAGCGCATCCCCGGAGTTATTGCGGCAGGGAGCGGAAAGCCTGGCGGGAAGGATTTTCTATCACGAACTTGGGGGCTTCAGTCTTGGGGAAGTTGGGGCTGAAAACGCGGACCGCCTCTGGATTCGAGGGGGACTGCCGCTGTCTTTCCTGGCTGACACGGAACAGGGAAGTTTTGAGACGCGCACTGGCTACATCCGCACTTTCATCGAGAAAGACCTTCCCCAACTGGGGATCAATGTGGCGGCCGTGACGATGCGGCGGTTCTGGACGATGCTGGCCCATTACCATGGACAAACCTGGAACTCGTCGGAGTTGGCACGGTCCTTCGGGGTTGCTGACACAACTGTAAGGAACTATCTTGACCAGCTCACTTCCGCACTCGTGGTTCGGCAGTTGCAACCCTGGCATGCCAACATCTCCAAGCGCCAGGTGAAGACGCCGAAGGTGTATATTGCCGACAGCGGGATCTTTCACGCCTTGCTGAACCTGCCGGAGGCAGCGGATGTCGAGTCACATCCCAAATGCGGTGCGTCATGGGAGGGATTTGTCATGAATCAGCTGATGCGGCACTTGGGGGCGCGGCCTGAGGAATGCCATTTCTGGGCCACTCACGCCGGGGCCGAACTCGACTTGCTGATTGTGCGCGGTCGCAGGCGACTGGGTTTCGAAATCAAGCGGACTGCGGCCCCCACGGTCACGCCTTCCATGCGGCACGCGCTGACGGACCTGCAGTTGGAAAAACTGGAGGTTATCCACGCCGGTGAGCATACATTCCCGCTCACCGGGCAAATCCGCGCAGTCGCGCTGGCGGACATCCTGAAGCAAGTGGACCCGCTCTGAAAAAACAATTTCCATGCGAGGTCGAAGGTGATCCGCTTCAAATTTGCCCTTTCGCACCACTCCGTCAACCACCCCGGGGAGCGACTCCACCACCCCGGCCCTCTTTGATTACGCGGACTACCGGGAATCCGGGGATCTCCGAGAAAGTACCGGGTGATTTCCTTGATCGGTCAGGAGCCAATAACTCATCAGCCCAAGGCCTCAGCCAGAGGCACAACACGAATGCGGTCGCTCAGTTCGTAGCCGCGCGAACCGGGATAGACGACGAGGAGTCGCTCCAGCTTGAGGTCCTCGATCGCAATATCCATTGAGCGGGTGCGCTTGGGCGCATCCATCCGCTTGATTTCGATGCCAAGGTTACGCAGTGGCAGGTACAGATCCAACTCGGAACCGCTGTGCACCGCGTAAAAATAGGCGTCTTCGCCCCGGAGCCTCTGCAGGAGCTGTTCGATCGCAAAGCCCTCCCATGACGCACCCAGCTTCGGATGGGCGATCAATCCCGATGGGTCGGCAATCCCTTGCAGGGCGTGAAAGATGCCACTGTCACGGAAATAGATCTTCGGGCTTTTGACCAAGCGCTTACCGACATTGGCATGCCATGGAAGCAAGCGCCGAACCATGAACGTTTGCTCAAGCGCATCCAGATAGTTCCGGGAACTTTGCGGTGAGATTCCCATCGATGCGGCGATCTCGCTGCCATTCCACAACTGCCCGTGATGGTGCGCGAGCATGGTCCAGAACCGTCCAAGCGTTGACGGCGCAATCCCGAATCCCAACTGCGCAAGGTCGCGCTCCAAAAACATGCGGATGAATTGCCTGCGCCATTCATAGCTGTCTTCCTGCGATGCCGCAAGGAATGCTCGCGGAAAGCCCCCGCGCAGCCACAACTCGTCGCGATCGTCATGCGCAACCTCATCCAACTGGAACCCGCCCATTTCAACCACCTCCACCCGCCCGGCAAGCGACTCGGATGCCTGGCGCGACAGGTCCGGAGACGCACTCCCCAGTATCAAGAACTGCGCAGCCGCGTTCGACCGATCCGCCAGCACACGCAGGGTCGGAAAGATCTCCGGTCGCCGCTGCGCCTCATCAATCACCACCAAGCCTCGCAAGCTGACCAGGGTCGACATCGGATCCGCAAATGCCTGTGCTACAAATGGATCTTCCAAATCAAAGTAACTCCCAGCTTGAGGCGACAGAAATGCTCGCGCCAATGTTGTCTTTCCGCATTGGCGCGGCCCGATCAACGCCACTATCGGGTTGCGCCGCAATCCCGTTTGTACCCGTTGCATGAGCTGATTTCGACGAATCATGCTTGAAATATTCCAATTTATTTGGAAAATTTCAAGTTAAATACCTGCGCACCTGGGTTGGTTCACGCAATTGCGCCGCCCTGCCCCTTAAAACGCAAACAATCCCTGGTAAAACCCGAGCAGGATGGTGGCGCCGGCGAGCAGTCCCATGAGGACGCGGGCGCCCATGGCGGGGGCGGCGATGGCGCGCGGCTTATCGTCGGCAATGAAGGGATTCTGCATGACGGCGGCGCGCATCCAGCCGAAGTAGTAATAAATGGAAATGACCACCCCGGCGAGGGCGAAGCCGAGCACCCAATAGAGGCCGGCCTGGAAGGCGGCGATGAAGATGAGCAGCTTGGCAATGAACCCGGCCAGCGGCGGGATACCGGCAAGGGAGCCGAGGCTGAGCAGGAGGATGCCGCCGAGGTAGGGCTGCTTCTTGAGCAGGTCGTCGTAATGGTCGAGATCCTGATCGGCGTCGGCCTGGTCGGCGACATGGGCCATGACCTCAAAGACTCCGAAGGAAGCGAGGGCGTAGGTGACAAGATAGAAGAGGACGGCGGCGAAGGCCCAGTCAATGGTGAGGGAGGCCAGCACCCCCATCAGGAGAATTCCGGCGTGGGCCACGCCCGACATCCCCATGATCCGCTTGACGTTGCGCTGCCCGAGGGCGGCGATGTTCCCGAAGAGAAGGGTGAGGATGGCGATGATGCTCAACAGGGGCACTGTCAGGAAATTCAGCGCCGCGAAGGGTCCATGGAGGAGCAGGTAAAGCAGGTAAAACCCTGCCGCCTTGGAGGAGACGGCAAGAAAGGCGGTCACCGGCGTGGGGGCGCCCTGGTAGACGTCGGGAATCCAGACCTGGAAGGGGACGACCCCAATCTTGAAGGCGATACCGGTGAGGACGAGGACGGTCCCGAAGAGCACCATCAGGTTGGTGCTGTTGTTGTAAAACTCATCGGAGGCTCCGATGAAGACCGCCAGCTGGGTGAAGTTAAGCGGGCTGGAGGCGGTCATGGGCAGGTTCGGGTTGCCGGCCACGCCATACAGGAGGGCGATCCCGAAGAGCAGCATGCCGGAGCTGAAGGCCCCCATGATCAGGTACTTGAGCCCGGCCTCCAGGGAGTACCGGCTGTCCCGCTTGTAGGCGACGAGGATATAAAAGCCGATTGTCAGGGTCTCCAGGGCCACGAAAAGGATCAGGAAATGATGGCTCTGCACCAGCACCATGAAGGAGGCCGTGACCACCAGGACAAGGTGGTAGAACTCCACTCTTGCCAGGTTCTGCTTCTTGAGGAAGACGACCCCGATATGAGTCACGCAGATGGAACAAAGCAGGAAGAAAAGCCGCATGAGGTCGGCGTTGGCCTCCTGGGCCAGCAGTCCGCCAAAGAGGACCTGTGCTCCTTCACGCTGAAAGCAGGCGGGCAACCCGAGGAGCAGGACAAGCGCGGCAATCACCTGCACCCCGATGGAGAGGCGGGCAAGCTGCGGGCGGGCCGCCGGGTTGAGGAGGTCGATGAAGAGGATCAGGACCGCGAAACAGCCGAGAATGATTTCCGGAAAGAGGGCGGACCACTGGTTGGTGGCGGCAACTTGTTGCAGAATTTCAGTTTCCATCGTTTTCCGTCCGCGTAAGGTTGGCCACCGGGATCGTCAGGGCCGGCGCCTGTCTGGAAAAGGTCTGCCGGACGTCCCGGTCCACCGGGTCCGACAGCAGTTTCGGCCAGAAGCCGATCAGGAAGAGGAAGGCGATCAGCAGGACTGCGGGCCATTTTTCGGAAGCCTTGATGTCCCCGCCGCTAAACTCCCCCTTCACTTCCCCGAAAAAGACCGCCGAGACGGCGCGCAGGCCGTAAACCGCGGAGATGAGGATCCCGATGAGGGCGAGGTACAGCACCCAGGGTGTCTGCGAGGCGAACAGGGAGACGAAGATCCCCAGCTCACCCCAGAAATTGGCGAAGCCGGGCAGGCCGATGCTGGCCAGCATCGCGGCGACAAACAATCCCATCAGCACGGGGGCCTTCTGCCC
>JBNGDP010000143.1:0-9157 GCA_049975345.1 Oceanipulchritudo sp.
CACGCGCGAAGACCGGGCCCGGCGACCGCGACGGTCTTCGCGCGTGAACGCGCGACTCGGAGGAGACGGTCTTCGCGCGTAAACGCGCTACTCGAAGGCGGACACGCGCGACTCGAAGGCGACGAACGCGCGACTCGGAGGCGGGGTCTGCAACGTTGCAGAGGCGGGCCGTCGTCAGGCTGGGGGATTGCTGGGAAAGTGGCGCGGATGTTATATCCGCAAAGCAACGGTGCGCGGCACTGGGTGCCCCTTGACGGGCTGTGGCGGTTCCGGCTGGACCCGATGGAAGCCCCGGAGGGGGCGGACTGGGGCCGCGCGGGCGTCCCGGCACGGGGGAGCGGCCTGATGGCGGTGCCAGCCAGTTACAACGACCAGAGCGCGGAAGCGCGGGTGCGCGACCACGTGGGATTTGCGTGGTACGAGCGGGAGTTCACGGTGCCGGCGGACTGGGCGGGCAAGGCCCTGGCGCTGCGCTTCGACAGTGTGACGCACCACGCGAAGGTCTGGCTGAACGGCGAGCCGGTGCTGGAGCACACGGGCGGCTACCTGCCGTTCGGCGGGGAGGTCACGGCCCACATCCGCCTCGACCGGCCCAACCGCTTGACGGTGCGGGTGGACAACCGCCTGACATGGGAAACCATCCCGCCGGGCGAAGTCGTCATGGAGACGGATGCCGACGGCCACCCCTACCCCATCCAGGAGTACCACTTCGACTTTTTCAACTACGCGGGCATCGACCGGCCGGTCCGGCTGGTGGTGACGGATCCCGTCCACATCGAGTCGCTGCGGGCCGATCCGGCCGAACTGGGCGGGGCATGGCGTATTGACTATGCCATGACACTTGCCGGCGAAACCGCCACCATCGAGGTGGAGCTGAGGGGCCCGGACGGGGAGGTGGTCGGCACGGCATCCGGTGCAGAAGGTTCCATCAGCATACCCGAACCCCGCCTGTGGCAGCCGGGAGCGCCCCGGCTGTACACCCTGGTGGCGCGGCTGCGCGACGCACGCGGCTGGCTGCGCGACGAATACGCGCTGGAGACCGGGCTGCGCACGGTGGAGGTGCGGCCGGACAGCTTTCTCATCAACGGGCAACCGTTCTATTTCACGGGGTTCGGCAAGCACGAGGATTTCCACATCCACGGCAAGGGACTCAATCTTCCGTTGCTGGTACGGGATTTTGAATTGCTGAAATGGATCGGGGCGAACTCGGTGCGCACGACCCACTACCCCTACAGCGAGGAATTCCTGCAGATGGCCGACCGGACGGGCATTGTCGTCATCGGGGAATGTCCGGCGGTCGGCCAGAACAAGTTCCGCGGGGCGGATCCGGTCTTCGTCGAGGGAAGGATAAACGGCGCATCCCTCCTTCAGCACAAGAAAACGCTGGATGAAATGATCAATCGCGACCGCCACCATCCCAGCATTGTCATGTGGAGCCTCGGGAACGAACCCGCTTCGGGGGATGAGGGAGCAGAAGGCTACTTCAAGGAGGTCACGGACCATGCCCGCAAACTCGACGCCCACCGTCCCTTGACCATTGTGGAAACGATCTGGTGGAACAGCACCCGGGTGGCGAAATTCTGCGATGTCATCTGCATCAACCGCTACTTCGGCTGGTATCTGAAAACGGGCCACTTGCCGCTGATCCAGGAGGAGCTGAAAAAGGACCTCGAAAACTGGCATCGCGAATACAACAAGCCGGTCATTGTCGCCGAATACGGGGCGGACACGGTGGCGGGGCTGCACCAGCACCCGCCCGTCATGTTTTCCGAGGAATTTCAGGAGCAGTTCCTCCGCCTCTACCACGAGGTGTTCGACCAGTGCCCGTGGGTGGTCGGTGAGCACGTCTGGAATTTCGCCGATTTCGCCACCAAACAGGGAACCAGCCGCGTCGGCGGCAACCGCAAGGGGATCTTCACCCGCGAGCGCCAGCCCAAGGCCGCCGCACGCCTCCTGCGCGAGCGCTGGCTGAGGAAAGCGCCCGCCCCCCGCCCACCTTCGGGTCGCGCGTTGACGCGCGAAGACCCGCACCATCCCGATACCGCTGCTTTCGCGCGTCAAGACGCGACTCGAAAGTGACGGTCCTCGCGCCTGAAGGCGCTATTCGGAAGTGGTGGATGACCCGAACTTGCAGATTTGGTCAGATTCCCCATCTACTTCAGTAACGCCCGTGAAATCACCCTCACCATCCACGAAGCTTCCCGCCTGGGGCCCCTACAGCAAGCGCTACATCGGGATCTCGCATGTTCCGGACGTATCCGCCGGCCTGCGCTTCGACCTGAGTGTCTTTCCGGGACTCTACCGCCGCGAGGCCTATATCCCCAACGTCCGCTACGACAGCGGCTACATGCCGGTGGCGGCGGCGCCGGATCTCTCCTATTACCGCATCCGCCACGGCATGCCGGAGATCCGGGAACTCTATTGTGATATCGACTACTGCCGGATCGACGGGGCGACCGTCTTGATCCGCGCTGAATTCGTTAACAAGACCCCGTCCACCGTCAATGCGGAGCTCCACCAGATGGCCTCCGTGCACTTCCCGCCCCTGGCCCCGAATTTTCCCGAGGCCGTCCGGATCGCGCGGGTGGATTTGCCGGTCGGTGCGGTCTGGATCGACGCCCTGCTCGATTACACGGGAATCCACGAGACCACACTTGAGCCGCGCACCCACCTGCCATGGAGCGGCCGGCGTCGCGGCGAATTCGGCGGACACGGCTTCGTCGATGGCCAGGGCCTGGGAGCGGGCGTTCTGGGGAAACCCGGCGATGTCGTCCGGTATGCCCGCTGCCTGGACCATGAGATTTCCAATCCGTACTTGCTGATTCGCTACAAACTCCCGCCCGATGAGAAGACGGTCCTTCACTGTGACCTGGCCGAGGATGGGCGGATAGTGCTGCATGGCACAGATGGGTTCGGGATCGCCCGGGCCCGCATACGCGAACCCCTGAAGCGTCGTATTGAATATTCCCTGGAATCGACCACGGAGGCGAATCTCCAGCTTGACGGATTTGTCGTCTGCGGGAAGGCCGATCTGGGGAAGGTGTCGTTCATCCCGGTACAGTGGCAACCCAAGCCCGAGATCCGATGGCATGATCGTTCGCTTGTCCTGACCTACCCGGATTTCCCCCACAGCTACGGCATTGCCTGGGATCACCCGCACGCCAAAGTGCGGCAGTTCCTCTCAAGTGAGCTGGATCATGTCCTGCGCGAGACCAAGCACGACCACGTCAGCGAGATCCTCAAGGGAGACGGCAACGGCCACTTCAGCAACCTCTTCATGCGCCCGGTTTCCGTTGCCGCGCATTCCAGCAAGGTCTTGTATTCCCTGCTTGTGTCCGGCCCTTCATCCGCGGTCGCGGAACGGTTGGCCAGCTTCAATGCGGACGATCCCAAACGGGATGCCCTTCACGCGGAATTCCGCCGCTGCGCCCTCCACCTTGACGGCAATCCGTCCGGCGAGCCCTTCCGCGCCAGCCAGCAGCGCATGGCCGCCAACGTCCTCACCGGCATCGTCTATCCGGTCAAACGGCGCAGTCGCTGGATCAAGCACTACACGCCCGGGCGCTGGTGGGACTGCCTCTACACATGGGACGCCGGCTTCACCGCCCTCGGTCTGGCGGAACTGGATCCGGAACGCGCGGCCGCGCACATCGCCACCTACCTGACCGGGCCCGAGGACCCCGACAAGGTCGCCTTCGTTCACTACGGCACCCCGGTGCCGACCCAGTTTCACGCCTTCCATGCCCTTCAGCAGATCCGGCCGGATGCCGGGCGGATACGGGAATTCTATCACCGCTTCGTTCCCTACCACCGCTTTCTCGCCGGGCGTCATGGAAGTTCCACTACGGCACGGCTGAAGTCCGGCCTGCTCACCACATGGGACTACTTCTACAACTCCGGCGGCTGGGATGACTACCCGCCCCAGGTTCATGTCCACAAAAGCAAACTGACGGACACGGTCGCCCCCGTCGCCAACACCGCCCATGCCATCCGGACGGCCCGCCTGCTCAAGGCATGGGCGGAGGATCCCGGCGAAACGGTGCAGGAATTCGACGCGGATATCGAGCGCCTTGGCAGCGCCCTCCAGGAACACGCATGGGATGAGGAAGCGGGCGTCTTCAGTTATGTCACCCACGACAAGGAGGGGCATGCCACCGGCATACTCAAGCATGGTTCAGGCAGCAACTACAACCACGGCCTTGACGGATTCATGACTCTGGTGGCGGACATCTGCACTCCCGGGCAGGAGGAACGGCTGGTCAACCAGCTCTTCGACGAAAACCGTTACTGGACGCCCGTCGGACTCAGTACCGTCGACCAGTCCGCACCCTACTACACCCCGGACGGATACTGGAACGGCGCCGTCTGGATGCCCCACCAGTGGTTTATCTGGAAGGCCCTGCTCGATTGTGGCCGGGCGGACGAGGCCTTCAAGATCGCAACCACCGCGCTGCGGCTTTGGCGGGACGAAGTCACGGCGTCCGGCCGCTGCTTCGAACATTTCATCGTCGCGGGCGGCAGGGGAGCCGGCTGGCACCAGTTCGGCGGCCTGTCCTGCCCGGTGCTGAACTGGTACGGCGCCTATCACCGCCCCGGCCGCCTGACCGGCGGCCTCAACCTATTGGTGGATTCCCTCGAAATCCTGCCCGCAACGGCCGGTTTGAACGCCCGGATCCGGGTTGGCGGACAATCCCGCCACTCCCCGGTACTGCTGGCCGTACTCCTCCCCGACCGTGATTACCAGGTTCAGTTCAATGGCAATCGGATTGTCCATCATGTGCGCCATCCGGGAACCCTGGAATTCGCTCTTCCCGCCGGCAACCCTTCCGGTGAGCTGAAAATCCGATCCACCTCCTGATCGAAGAATCCCGACCTTGCCTTGGGACAACAACTGTCACAGGATGAACAACGTTGCATGGCTCCGCTCAAAAACACCACCGACAACCCCGTTCCACTCCGCCAGATAGCCGAGATCTGCGGCATTTCCCGCACTACCATATCCCGCGCCCTGCGCGGGGATCCGCGTGTGGCGAAGGCGACCCTTACCAGCGTCCGCAAGGCCGCGAGGGAACTCGGCTACCGCCCCAATCCCCAGCTGGAGAAGCTGATGACCGAGATCAAGCAGTCCCAGCGGCACCGCTTTGTCGGCAACATCGGGGTGCTCTGGGACCTGGCGACCATCAGCTTCCACAAGGACGAGAAGGAATTCAACAAGCTGATGATTCATGGTGCGCATGACCGGGCCATCGAACTGGGGTATTCGATCGACCCCATCAACATGAAGGAGCGCGGCATGACACCCGCCCGCCTTGACCGGATCATCTACAGCCGGGGCATCCTCGGCATCCTCATCCCGCCGCTCGGAATGCGGGATCCCATCCCCGAAATCAACTGGAGCAAGGTCGCCGTCATCAGCCTCACCCGCCTGTCGGAGACCCAGCGGTTCCATTCGGTGCAGGCCCATACCTCCCGCGACGTCATTCGCCTGTTCGAAATGATCGCCGGTCGCGGCTACCGGCGTCCGGGCCTCGTCATCCATCCCGACCTCGAGCGCCGCCGCAACAAGCACACCGTCGCCCGCTATCTCGATTTTTGCCAGAATGTCTTTCACATCGAACCCCTGCCGGCGTTGAAGCCCCTCCGCGACGAGGATTTCAAGGATTGGATCCAGGCCAACCAGCCGGATGTGGTCGTGGGACCGGCCGACTGGTGCTATGATGCACTGACTGACCACCTCGGTTTGAATGTCCCCGGGGACATCGGCTATGCCGGCTACATCGACGATCCCATGCGCGGCATCTCCGGTATCCTGCAACGCCCTTATGAGATCGGCGCAGCCGGGGTTGACCTCCTCACCGCGCATATCCTCCGCTCGGAAACCGGCGTTCCCCCGTACACGAAAAACGTGCACATCGAGAGCCTCATCATTCCGGGAAAAACCCTCCGGCCGGCACCCTGAATCCCCGCAACGTTGCAGCGCCCAACTTTGTTGAATCCCCCTGCCTGTGGTAGCTCAGAACAATGTCCCCATTTCCACTCCAGACCAGCGGGCACCAGCCTGCCAAACGGACCGCCGTTGATGGCGGGCTGATCTTCGACTTCGGGGAAGAACTCGTCGGCTCTGCAGCGTTCACGGTGCACGCCAGAAAAACGTGTGGGTTCGATGTATTTTACGGCGAGAACCGCATTGAGGCGGAACGCACAAAAGACTTTACCTGCGGATGGTACCACCTTCCCCGCGACTCCTTCCGGGCCGAACCGGGCACCCGCACCTTCCGGACGCCCGGAAGGCGGGCCTTCCGCTACCTCACCTTCCGGCCCGCGACGGGCGAGATGCTGCCTGAAATCAGCGATGTGGAAGCTGAGTGCCGCCATTATCCCCTCCCCGACCGGGGAACCTTCCGCTGCTCCGATCCCCTCCTCAACAAGGCGTGGGAACTGTCCGAGCGCACCACCCGCCTCTGCATGCAGCAATACTATGAGGACGGTGTGAAGCGCGACGGCCTGCTCTGGATCGGCGACTACCGGGTCCAGTTTCTCTGCAACACCCTTCTCTTCGGGGACACCGCCCTCGCCCGCAAATCCCTCCCGATGATCGCGCAATCAACCCGTCCGGATGGGATCGTGCCGGCCTGCGCGGTGGTCGGCGGCGCACACCAGCACGACACCCACATCAACTACATGCCGAACGTGCTCGGGAAGCACAGTCTGGACACCCTCGTCATCCTCAACTATGTCACCGACTTCATCAACGCGGTCCGCGAGTACATCGATTTCAGCGGCGATCCGGAACTGCTCCATGAACTGTGGCCTGTGCTTGAAAAGCAGATACACTTCATCGCCTCCCTGACCTGCGGACGGGCGGCGGCGCCCGATTTCGGCATGCACCTGGACTCCCACGGGGGCACATGGCAAAGCCGGGGAGTCTTCGCCTTCCAGGTCCTGGAAGCGTTGGATAACGCGGCATCGCTGGCCGGGCGCATGAATGCCGGCCCACTCATTGAGGCGATCCGGGGATCGCAAGGGCTCCATCGCGATTGGATCCGCACGCACCTTCACTTTCCCGGCCAGCCACTGCTGCGCAATGATCCCGATTCCGATGAGACGGGTTACCATGTGCACACCCATGCCCTCCTCTCCGGATACATGGATCGCGACGCTTTCCTGAAGGCCCGGCACATGGCAGCGGGACGCGACGGGTGCTTTGACCCGAAAATCGGCATGGCCCAGTTCTGGCACCTGCTGGCGCTATGCAGGGCCGGCTCAATGCAAACCGCCCTCGCCTTCATCCGCCGCGTATCGGAATACCTGATACAACATGAATCCACCACCTGCTGGGAGATCATCGATCCGACCCACGCCGACAAAGGGGGCTTCACGAGCGACACGGTCGCCCGTTCCTACTGCCATGGCTGGTCGGCCGCTCCGGCCTACCTGTTTCCACGCTTCATCCTCGGCGTTGAGCCGCTGGCGCCGGACATGCGCTCCATCCGCGTCCGGCCGCTGCCCGGCGACCTCGAGTGGGCGGAGGGCTCCGTTCCAACCCCGCACGGGACCATTGAAATCCGATGGCAACAAACCGGCGCCGGTCCGCACGTCGTCTCCGAGTTGCCAAAAGAAATCACCCACCATGCCTGAACAACCTGCCAACATCCTGATCATCCACTGTCACGACCTCGGGCAGCATCTTGGCTGCTACGGGATCGACACCGTCCGCTCGCCGCACATCGACCGCTTCGCACGGGAGGGGATCCTGTTCCGCAGGGCATTCGCCACCGCCCCGCAGTGCAGCCCCTCGCGCGCCTCCATGTACACCGGCACCTACCCGGAGCAGAACGGGGTCATGGGATTGTGCAGTCCCATCATGGGATGGGACCTGAACCCGGATGTCCGCCACCTCGGTCAGATCCTCAGCGCGGCGGACTACTTCACCTTCGGTTGCGGCATCATCCACGAAACGCATTCCGGGCCGCAGCGCTGCGGTCTGCAGGCTTATGACAACGAGGAGGCTGTTGCCAAAATGCCCGAGTCCTTCGCCCGGCAGTTGTCCATCGCCAAACAGGATGGACGTCCCTTCTACGGGCAGGTTGGCTTCTTTGCCCCGCACCGGCGACCGATCGACTGGAGGAACAAGAAGGAGGACCAGGGGTTTCTGGAGGCCGGAATGGAACCCGATACGGCAAAGGGCGTGCAGGTGCCCGGTTATCTAACCGACACCACCGGCACCCGGGACGAGTTGGCCGAGTTGCAGGCGGCGATCCATGGAGTCGATCATGCTTTCGGTGAAATGCTCCGGACCCTTGAGCAAGCCGGCCTGAGGGAGAACACAATCCTCGTCCTCACAACCGATCACGGCATCGCCATGCCACGGGCCAAATGCTCCCTCTACGATCCGGGCATCGAAATCGCCATGCTGCTGCAATGGCCGGAGAAGCTCACAAAGGCCCGCACCATCGACGCACTCTACTCGAACATCGATCTCACCCCGACCCTGCTCGAACTCGCCGGCCTTCGCGCTCTTCCCCGCATGAGCGGCCTTTCGTGGGCGCCGGTGCTTCTGCACGAGGCCAAACCCGCCCGCGGGGAAATTTTCGCCAGCATGACCTTCCATGATTACTACTTTCCCATGCGTGCGATCCGCACGGACCGCCACAAGCTGATCGTTCACTTCTCCAACACCCATGCCTTCATGGATCCGACCCAGTCCTGGCACCACCGTTCCTCGACGATCACCCCGCCCAACAACAACCGCTCACAAAGCCCGCTCGTCGAACTTTACGACCTTGAGGCGGACCCCTGGGAGCAACACAATCTTGCGGAAGATGCGGACTACTCCGCAATAAAGAGGGACCTCCTCCAACGGCTCGCCCGGCACATGCGGGAAGTCGGGGATCCCCTGCCCAAACAGGGCTTTCCCTCCCCGCGCCATGTCCAAGCCTGTGAACTGCTCGAATTCAATTAAGGCCTTCGCGGACGAAGACCGTCGCCCGTCACCTTCAAGTAGCGTCCAGCTTCGAGTCGTCCAGCTTCGAGTCGTCCAGCTTCGAGTCGTCCAGCTTCGAGTAGCGCGTTCACGCGCGAAGACCCGGGCCCGGTGTTCGCGACGGTCTTCGCGCGTAAACGCGCTACTCGAAGGCGACGGGCGACGGTCTTCGCG
>JBNGDP010000144.1:0-9004 GCA_049975345.1 Oceanipulchritudo sp.
CCTCCGGCCCATGGCGGCCGGCGGGACAAGCCCGCCGGCGCGCTCAATCCGATTGGTTGCCCGCCGGCGCGCTCAATCCGATTGGTTGCCCGCGGAGCGCTCAGGCTTACATTCAGCTCAATTTGATCAAACCTTGGCGAAAGGGATCGTACGTGGCGTTCGCCACCCAGCCCTGCGGTGCGCAACGGGCTGGTATGGAAGCGGGTCTTCGGGCCTTTGCGTGGTTCCACAATTTTGCGCATTCATCCTGCCAGAACCGTTTGAGGAATGCGCGCGCCGGAAGGATGTCGATATTCTCCCAGCGGCCTCTCTTTCACCGAGATAGACCCCGATACACTGGAGCGGCTTGCCCGAAAGAAAGGTGGCCAGGCTTGCCAGGGAACGGTTGAACCGGGTATCCCAGCGGGTGGAAGATTTGATCTCGACCGCGACAAAGCCATCCCGGGTTTCCAGCAACAGGTGAACCTCGGACCCGTCATGCGTGCGCCAGTAGCATGGGTTGTAACGCAGGTGCCGGTAGTCGAGGTAGGCACGGACCTCGTTGAGGATCCAAGTCTCCATCAGGGGAGTCTTCTCCTCCGGTGACGGCTGGTAGGGCAGGCGGCCTCTCAGGGCACGGGTCACTCCGCAGTCAGTAAAGGGGTCGGCCCTTGGATTTTGGCATACTGGATACCTGGATTCAGGTAAAGGGACGACTTGTCCAAGGCAGATCCATTGATTTCACCTATAAAACGGCCCGAAAGCCACGCATTGAATTCCCCGGAACGGTGTACCATGTTTTCAACCGGGGAAATTATACCTTCTTCAGATAGAAATGCATAAATCATCGCGATCGCGATACGTAGGCAAAGTCACATGGAACTGGTATGACAGGAAGGATCTGTTCGGTGAACCCGGGAGCGGGGAAGCGTAAGCGCACACCAAAATCCAAGGGCTGACCCCCTCATTTCACCGTTCCGACCGATTTTCACCATGGACCATGGAAGGATTGCCAAGCGTCTTTTGGGTCCTTAACCTGTGATGAACACAATCAGGGAGGGAAATGGAATGAAGAAGATCGGTTGTCTTGTGGTTGGAATCATGGTTATTGGCGGGGTCCTTTGCGGGGATACCGGCTGGATGCGGAGCGGGATCCGGGCGTGGTATCTGGGCGGGGTCGGTGGCGGCGGGATCACCTCGAGTGACGCGGAGGAGGCCTATCTCATTGGCCCGGCGAACGGGACCCAGGTGGAGGTCACCCATCATTCCGCGACGGGGCACTGGTCCATGGCCCTGCCGGTCCAGAAGACTGTCCATGATCTTGCCGACCAGGGACCGTTCTGGATCCATCCGGCGGTGCTGGCGCAACTGAAGGAGGGGCCCTCCACATTCTGGCAGGGCATGGAAGTCACCTTGGTGATCCGGACGGTCTGCACCTATGAAACCCTACCCTGCGGGGCCTTGCTGCCGGCGCTCGCGCTCTTTGAGGCCAAGCCGCAGCGGACGATTGTCACGGTAAATTACATGATGCCGGATTACAGTGTCGGCAGCGCCTGTTTCGACGCGGAAACGGGCCTGCTTCTGCAGCGCCATGCCCTGTGGGGCTACTCCAAAATCTTCTTCCTGCTGGCGGAGATCAATTATGATTTTGTGCAGCGGGCGGCCTTTCCCGAACCGGACCGGCCGCATCCGGGATACAAGTCGATGATTTCCCTGACCTCCTTCGACGGGGGAATGATTGTCATCCACTCCATCCTGGAGGCGGCGATGAACCAGCGGGTCGAGATGCGGGTGCTGCTCAACGACACCGGGGCGGGAGCCTTCGGGCAAAGCCGGGCCCTTGATTTCAATGCCTGCTTTTTCGGGGAAGAGCCGGTTTTGCGGGTGATCGACGCCACCGAGGCCGAGGGGAGGCGTCCGCAGACATGGGATCCCCTTGGGGAATACCTCTGGTGGTGGGCCCCACCGGCGGCACAGCAGCGACCACGGATTGAAATCCTGTCCGGCGTGATGGACCGCGTTCCGACCGAGGCCACCGGGGCCGAATACGCCGTGCAGAATGAACCGGAGGACCTCTACCTCGAATGGGTGCAGTTCGACGAGACCGGCTATGTCACCGACCTGTGGATGGTCGACCCGACGATCGGCATGTCCGTGGGCCCGCACAACGCCTTCAATCCGGTCATCCAGGTGGACGGCCTGGATTATTACCGCGGTCAGATGGGGACCGCTGTTCCCGGGCCGCCACTGGTCGAACCGGACGGGTTCTGGCGCGACGCCCTCGACCTGGGCAACGGTTGGCGGTATCTGGACTGGTTCGGCACCTTCAATGTGGGCGGTGCTCCGCGGATCTACCACCTCGAGCATGGTTGGCTGGAGAGCATGGGAACCGACGCGTCCAGCATGCCTTTTTACGACTGGGAGCTTGGCCAGTTCTGGTGGACGCGGGACACCGCATACCCGTGCCTCTACCGGTACGCGGATGGCGCATGGCTGGCCTACGAGCGCGGCACCAGCAACCCGCGGCGCTTCGATCCCATCGAGTAAACCGCTAGCGCAGAATGGTGCGCAGAAAGCGGGGGGCGGTTCCGGGGTCCACCTCGACCGGACTGGCAGGCTGGGGGACGAGGTCCTCCCAGGTCAGCAGGTCGTCGCTTCCCTGCAAGCGGCCCGTGAACTCGAGCTGGAGGGAGGGCTCTGCGGTGGCCGTGATTTTCGCAACCGGTGTAGTGGTCGGGCGGATACGCCGGATGATGCCGTCCTGCTTGTTGGTGAGGTAGAGGCGCCCGGGGGTGTTGACGGAGAAGCGCAGGTCGGTGCGCGAGGCGGCGGAGAGTCCGCGGGCGGCGCGGGCTGCGTTGATCAGCTCGATAAAGCGCCGGGGGTCCCCGTTCTCGTCGAGGAGAAGCAGCTCGGAGAGCCCGTCCTGGCCGCCGTCGAGCGGGTCGTTTTCCACGTCCAGCAGAAAGATGAGGCCGGTCGGGAAGTCAGCGAGGGGGAGTTTCCCCTCCAGTTCCGGGATGCAGGCCCCGCGGACCACCTCCCCGACGGTGACGGCGCGGTTGCCGATGCCGGTCGGCATGTCGCTGACGGGGTTGGTGTGGTCGTATTCAGCCACCGGCCCGGTGTAACCGGGGCTTTCGTCCCCCTCATAGGAGAAGCTGCCCTCGCGCTCGTCCCAGCCGAAATGAGCCCCGTTGGCGGCCAGGTTGATTTCCTCGACCGCGTTCTGCCCGATGTCGGCGATGAATCCCCGACCCGTCACCGCATCCCATCCAAACCGCTGGGGATTGCGCAGGCCATAGCAATAAATCTCCCCCAGGGTCCCGGTATTCCCGTCCGCAGCGAGGGCGTTTTCCGCCACGATGCCGTACCGGCCGTTGGCGGAGTTGCTCCCCAGCGGATTGATGCGCAGAATCGCCCCGAAGGGATTCGAGGGATCCTGGGCGTTTTCCTGCGGGTCGCCCCCGGAGCCCCCGTCGCCGATGGCGATGTAGAGGTTGCCGTGGTCGGGATCCTCCGCCGGCACCGAGGAATTGAAGGCGATATTCCCGGCATTGTGGTTGCCGAAGGGCTGCTTGAGGCGCATCAGCTCGCGGTAGGGGTTTCCGGCATCCGCCGGGGAAAAGCTGTCCGCTTCGGGATCATCGGTCCGCCACTCGAGCAGCAGGGTATGGAAACTGGTGCTCCCGCCGGGATCGAAGTCCGGAGCGGCGCTTGTGTTGCCGCAACTGTGGATGGTGTAGAGGCGGCCATGGCCGGCCGCTGCCGCGTCATAAAAATCCGGATGCAGGGCGAAGCCCTGGAAGCCGGCCTCGAAGGTGGAGATGATGTCCAATTCGGGATAATCCCGGATATCCAGGTATTCCGTGACCGTCCCCGTTGCCTCGTCGATCACATACAGCGGCCCGCGCTGGTCGTTGGCAAAGAGGCGCCCCGAGGAATCCGCGGTCAGCACACTGATGCGGGGTGGTTGCCCGGGCGTGGAGTCCGGAATGGTTGCGATCGCCTCGGCGTGCAGCTGGATGCCGCTGGCCGGAATCGGATCAGGATAATAATCCTGGGCGCAAAGGAGGGCGGGGAAGGAGACAAGGTTGAATAGGATTAGGTTTGCTTTGCTCGACATGCAGCAAATCTTATCAGCAATTGCCGAATGTCAAAAGCGACCCTCACTCCATGAGCTCGAGGCGCAGGGCATTGGCGATATCGCGTCCGAACTGCTTGAAGACCCATGCCGGGTCCCCGGCCACCTCCTGGCCGACCTGGTCGATGTAGCCATGGACATAAAAAGCGTCCGGGCCGCCACTGATTCCCGGCAGTCCGATGGGGGTGGAGAAGCCGCCCGCGAGCCAGCTTGGCGGGGTTTCCGAAGTCGAGAACAGGGCGGCGGCGTCGAACTCAAAAACGATGTAGAGGGGGATGCCGAACTCGAGGCAGTCATCGCCGGCGGCCCGCCAGCCTTCATCACGGACGGGATTCCGGAAGTAGGCATGGGTGTGGGGGCTGGCTTCCGGATCGAGCAGGCGGTTGACAAGGGCCTTGGCCTTGAGCAACTCGGTGTAGGGCGGAGCCAGCGGGGCGAAAAGGTATCCGTAGACGGGAGGGAGCTGAACACCTGGACCCGGTACTGGCCAGCGGTCCGAATGCGGGCAGAGATCATTTTCCAGATCCAGCATACCGACGATGGAGCCTCCGGAGCCATCGAACCCCAGCTGATTCAGTTCCCGGACATAATCGCGCAGGCTCAGGGCCTCCGGATCGAGGGCGTTGTCGGGAACCTCGTCTTCCCCCTCGAGGAAAATATAGCCCCGGTGGATGCCGGCATTGTCCCCGGTGAGGCCGTTTCCAAAGGGGATGACGTGGGTGCTCGGCCACTCGTAGCCGTCCGGATTGGCGATGGGAATGATGGCGTAGGAACCCGCGGAGGCGAAGGTCGGCCAATTGTCGAGGATCTCCAGGGCCATTCCCTCGGCGACCCAGTTGCCGGCGGGTTCATAATCCATGCCGGCGAGGATGATGGCGATCCTGTTGTTCGGCAGGTCCGGTTCCTCGACGGTGCCGACCACTTTGCGGAATATCTCAATGGCGTACAACTCATGAAACTCCCTTTGGATGGGAGGGAGCTGTTCGTTTTCATCCGCCAGTCCTCCCATTCCCAGGGACCGCTTCCGCAGGCAAAGATTCGAATACCGGCCCGGGTAGGTGCCGGCCAGCCGGGACCAGAATTCGGCCCGGTCCTCAAGGGAGTAGGGCAGATTCTGGGCAACCTCGATTTCCTCCCAATCGGCTCCCGGAGTAAGAGGGGGCGGGGTTGTCAGTTCAAACAGGCAACGGTAGCTGCGGCCGCCGGTTGTATGCGCCGGATCCGGTGTGACCCCGCTCTCCGGGAAATGGAACCAATCGGACAATTTTCCATCCGGAAAATGGTACCGGTACATCGGGGTGTACAAATGACGGCCCGAGCGGTCCTCCCAGTCCCAGACGAAACCGTTCAGCCACCATTCGTTGAATTCCTCCGGACCGCCCGGGAAGGCGTAGGGATTATCCATGGCGATCTGGAAACGAACGAGGTAATGGCTCAAGCCGCTTCCTCCGCCGGGTTTCCGGAGGCGAAAATGAAACCAGCCGTCATTCTGGTGAATGACGTCGTCCTGCCAGGTGGGATAGTCCCCAAACCACCATGAATAGCCCGCGGGATCCTGATGAAAACCGCGCAGGACCACCCGCACGAAAGGGCTACCCTCGTCGATCACATCCGCGAACCCGGTGAACTTTTCCGGGACGATCCAGCCACAGGCCTCGGGGGTCGCGGGCACGTTTGTCCAGTGATCATCCGGCAAGGCGGTGGTGTCGAACCCCTGCTGCGGGCAACCCGTTCCCACCCCGGCGTGGAGGGCGGAACGCTGACGAAGTCGCAGGAAGGTGCGGTCAACGGACAAGTCGACAGGGTGGGGGGGGACCGCTTCCGGACACCCGGTCCAAACACCGACAAGGTCGGCATCGGTTTCCAGATCCCCCTCGCCGGACCAGCGGGCGACCAGCAGGTCGCCGCATTCTTCCAGCCATGGTTGTGGTGGATCCGGCGGGCTGTAGATCGGCGGCGGTGTTGCCGACCATGCGTAGCCGTTTCCTTTCATGAACCCCGAGTAGTCGTCCGCCGTGATCAGGATCTGGGCCATTGCCGGCAGCACAAGCAAACCACCAGTCACTGCCACCCCCCAGATTCCGGTCCCCCTCGTCCAGAATCGCGCTTTCATGGCCAAGCCAGACTAGCACGATTGGGCCTGGTGGGTCAACGCTTATTCCGGTTGGCTGATGCCGGTGAAATCCGTGATGGTGGAGCAGACCTTGCAGGACCGGGTGGTGCCCATGACCAGGATATAGGCTAGAATGCCGACAAGCAGGAGCACGGCCAGGCCGTGGCGGCGCAGGAAATTCGTAGCCTTTTCCTTCATGGATTCAGGAGCCCCACAGATGGTTGATTTCCTCATGGGTCAATTCGATTTCCAGGGCGGGGAGGGATGTTTCCATTTCATGGACGGTTTCGGGTCCGATCAGGGCATAGCTCTCGAAGGGTTGGCAGAGCACGTAGGCGGCGGCGATGTTGATCGGCAGGACGCCCTTCTTCTCCGCCAGTTCCATCGCCCGTTCCCGCCGCTTCAGGTTGTCCTCGCTGATCCAGCAGCGGCGCAGTTCGGAATCATACCCGGGACGCTGCAGTTCAAAGTCGGTGCGCCCGGTGAAAAAGCCCCGCGCCTGGCTGGACCAGGAAAAATGGACGATTCCGTTGTCGGCCATCCATTGGCGGCTTTCGGTATCGGACATGTGCAGACATCCCTTCCAGACCGGATCCACCATGCGGGCAAGGGAGAGGTTGTTGTTGAGAATGGACATGCCCTGCCGGCCGTGGCGGACCGCGTAGGCGTTCGCTTCGGCAAACCGCTCCGGCGACCAGTTCGATCCGCCGAAGACCTTGACGCGCCCGGCCTCGACATGCTCGTTGAGTACGTCGATGAATTCGCCGACGGGGATGTCCTCGTTGTCCCGGTGCATGATGTAGATGTCGGTGTGATCGGTCTGCATGAGCTCAAGGGACTTGAGCAGTTGATCGCTGAGGTCCTCCGGATTGCAATAGGGGGTGTGCGCGCCCTTGGCGACGAGGACCAGCTCTTCCCGGACCCCCCGACTGGCCAGCCATTCACCGAGTAGCGCGTCGCATTTTCCGAAGCCGTACTGATAACTGGTGTCGAAAGCGTTTCCCCCGCACTCGAGCCAGTGATCGAAAAGCACCTGCGCCTTGGCATAGGAGCCGTGCGCGGTGAGGGCGCCGAAGATGAACTTGCTCACCGGCTTGTCCAGTCCGGGAATGTTGCCGTAGCGCATGGCCGGGGTGCTTTCCTTCCGCACACCGACTTTCCGGCCGGCGATGTTGATGGTGCAGGGCGCCGGCTGCTCCTGTGCGTATACAACTCCCACCTCCTTCCGCCAGGTATCGAGGGTGGCGAGGTTCCCAAGGGTGTCCTTCCAGGTCATGGCCGGGGGATCCGGCTCACACCGGCCCGCGGCGACGGCCCGCGCCACGCCGTCGGCTTCCAGGGAAAAGCTGGTGGCGGTAGCGGGAATTTCAAGCACTTGCGGCTCCCCACCTGTCTTCATGATGATTTTCCCCGCAACCGCTTTCTCGCGGTTGGCCACCCATGGATTGGGGACGGTGATCTGCCCCAGAGAGCCGTAGACCTCGATCGTGTTGTCCAGTTGCGCCCGGATGGAAGTGCAGACTTGGGCGGTGATGCCCGACTCGAATTGCAGGACCGCCGCGGCCCATTCGTCGATCCCGGTTTCCCCGATCTTCCCCGAACCGGCCACCTTCACCGGATTGTCGAATGGTTCGCCGATGGCCGCCCCGGCCACGAGCCGGGCCCCGGACACCGCATAGCAGCCCACGTCGAGAATGCCGCCGCCGCCGAGGGCGTTGTTGAAAAGGCGGCTCTGCGGGTCGATCCGGTCCCCCCCGCCGAACCCGAAACTTGCCCGGACCAGGCGTACCTCGCCAATGACCCCTTCCCGGATGAGCTCCACCAGCTTCGCTGTCTGGGGATGAAAGCGGTACATGAAGGCCTCCGAAAGGTAGACCCCGTTCTTCCGGGCCGCTTCCATCATGGCCTGGGCCTGCCACTGGTTCAAGGCCAGCGGCTTTTCACAAAGAACATGCTTGCCCGCCTCAGCGGCCTTGATGGCCCATTCCGCGTGAAAGGGGTGGGGAGTGCAGATGTAGACCGCCTGGACCGATTCGTCCCCCAGAAGCGCCTCGTAGCTGCCATGGCATACCGCAATCCCATGCTGCTTCCCGAAGCCTTCCGCGCTCTCCCGCGTGCGTGACCCGACCGCATGCGCGGTACCGGTTTCAGATTGCCGTAACCCGTTTACAAAGGCCTTGGCAATCGCTCCCGTCCCGATGATCCCCCAATTCAGTTTTTTCATGGATACCTATTTCATATAGGAACCATAAAATCTCCGAGAAAAATCGTCAGCTGGACAAGGTTTTGGCTATCGACCTGATAACCGGGCCATCGGGACTTGATCAGAACCAACCTTTGAGAAAGGGTTGTGTAGAGGGGTCGGACCAGCGCAATTGGATAATTATCAAGGACTTGAGTGAGCAGATTGCATTGTCCTGAGGTTTATATGCTGTTTTGGCACTTATAAATGGGCTTCTAAGGAGTTACGCGATCAGAAAACGCAGCATTTTTGTCCTTTAGATGTGTGGATGCGGATTTTTGCCCCGGAAACTTATGCTTTAAGCATGGAAAGAACCCCGTATTTTTCCACAAGATGCTTTTAATCAAGATATTGTGTAGGTCCGACCCGTGATTCAGACCCCGGCCAAACTCTTGCGGTATTGACCGGGTGTGAGGTCGGCCTGCTTCTTGAAGGAGCGGCTGAAGTGGGCCTGGTCGGCGAAGCCGCATTCGAGGGAGATTTCGGAAATGGGTTTATCGGTGGAGCGCAGGAGGCGTTTGGCATT
>JBNGDP010000145.1:0-8637 GCA_049975345.1 Oceanipulchritudo sp.
AGCACAAAGATCAACCTTTCCTACACACCCATCAAGGCCCCAATCTCCGGTCGCATAGGCCGGTCCAGTGTCACGGAAGGCGCTCTGGTAACGGCTTACCAGCCGGTCCCGCTTACCTCCATTCAGCAGTTGGATCCGATTTATGTGGACGTTCCTCAATCCACCACTGAGCTATTGCTTTTGCGGCAGCGGTTGGAGGATGGCCGGTTGACTGACGATGGAGCGAACCAGAACAAGGTAGAGTTGATCCAGGAAGACGGTACGTCGTACCCGTTGGAGGGAACACTGGAATTCCGCGATATCACAGTGGACCCGACCACCGGTTCCGTCATCCTGCGGATCGTGGTTCCGAATCCGGACAGCGCGCTCCTGCCGGGCATGTTTGTCCGGGCGGTACTTAAAGAAGGCGTCAATGAACAGGCCATCCTTGTTCCTCAGCCAGGCGTAAGTCGCAATCAAAAGGGAGATCCGTTTGCGCTGGTCGTGGACGCCGCGGGAACAGTCGAACAACGGATGCTCACGCTGGATCGCGCCATCGGCAATAAGTGGCTCGTTTCGTCAGGTCTTGAGGTCGGCGACCGTGTGATCGTCGAAGGGTTGCAGCGGGTGCGGCCCGGCGCTTCCGTCAAGGTTCTCTCGCCCGGCGCCGAGCCCACCGGCCAACCCGAGGCCGACGAAACAAACCAACCGGCTGCAAAAGCGAACTAACGGAGGCCTGTGATGTTGTCAAAATTCTTTCTGGAACGGCCGGTCTTCGCGTGGGTCATCGCCATTTTCATCATGCTGCTGGGCGGGCTGGCCATCTATAACCTGCCCATCTCCCAATATCCGCCGATCGCGCCGCCGGCCATCGCCATCGACTCTTTTTACCCCGGTGCTTCGGCGCAGACGGTGGAAAACAGCGTCACCCAGATCATCGAGCAGAAGATGACTGGCTTCGAGGACATGCTGTATCTCTCCGGCACGAGCGATGCGTCCGGCTCCTCCCGCCTCGAATTGACCTTCAAGCCGGGAACCGATCCCGACCTGGCCTGGGCCAAGGTGCAGAACAAACTCCAGCTTGCCATGGCCAGTCTGCCTGAGGTGGTCCAGCGGTCAGGCGTCAAGGTGAGCAAGTCCACGCGGAACTATTTGATCCTTGCGGGCTTGGTCTCCGAAGACGGCAGTATGACCGGCAACGACTTGCGCGACTATGCCCAGTCCAACCTGGAAAAGGTTCTGGCGCGCGTACCCGGGGTCGGCGAGGTCGAGAATTTCGGTTCGCAGTATGCGATGCGCGTCTGGCTGAACCCCGAGAAACTCACCGATTACCACCTGACCATCGAAGATGTGATTCTGGCGTTGCGGACCTACAATGTGGAAATCTCCGCCGGACAGTTCGGGGGGATCCCGGCGGTGGAAGGCCAGCGCCTGAACGCCTCCATCATCGTCCAGAGCCTGCTCAAGACCCCCGAAGAGTTTGCCGCGATTCCCCTGCGCACCAATCCGGACGGCTCTGTCGTGCGAGTTCAGGATGTGGGACGGACCGAATTGGGGACCGAGTTTTACGACATCGATGGCCGATACAACGGCCACCCGGCCGCTGTTCTTGCCATCAGGCAGGCGCCCGGCGCCAATGCGTTGGATACCGCCGATGCCATCAAGTCCAAGCTCAAGGAAATGAGCCTCTACTTCCCGCCGGGAATGAAGGTTGTTTATCCCTACGACACGACCCCCTTTGTCCGGGTGGCCATTGGCGCGGCGGTCAAGGCCCTGCTCCAGGCCATCGTGCTGGTCTTCTTTGTCATGTGGCTGTTCATGGGCAACATCCGCGCCACGCTGATTCCGACCATCGCCGTGCCGGTCGTTCTCCTGGGCACCTGTGCCGCGCTGGGGGCGTTCGGATACTCCATCAACATGCTGACCATGTTCGCCATGGTCATTGCCATCGGACTACTGGTGGACGATACGATTGTGGTGGTGGAGAACGTCGAACGGCTTATGAGCGAAGAGGGGCTTTCGCCTCGGGACGCCACCGCCAAGTCCATGGAACAGGTCACCAGCGCCCTGATCGGCTTCTTTCTGGTGCTCGCGGCCTTGTTTGGTCCTATGGCGTTCTTCGCCGGCTCCACCGGAATCATCTACCGCCAATTCTCCGTGACGATCATTACGGCCATGCTGCTGTCGATTGTTGTGGCCCTGATTCTGACGCCGGTTCTGTGCGCGGCGATTCTCAAGCCGGTGGCTAAGGGGCATGAGGCGGCGGAAGGCGCGATCCGGATCCTGCGCCCGTTTTTTCTGTGGTTCGACCGCGGCTTTTACCGGTTCCGCGACGGTTTTGTGAAACTGGTCGGCTACGCGCTTGCCCGGAAATTGCGTTTCGTGGCCGTGTATATCTTGATTGTTGCCGGCCTGGGCTTCCTTTTCATGCGAATGCCGACCAGCTACCTTCCGGATGAAGATCAGGGAATCCTTCTATCCCAGATACTCATGCCCACGGGCGCTACCATGGAGCAGACCCAGGCGGTCGCGGACGAAGTCCAACGCTATTTTCTGGAGGACGAAAAAGAGGCGGTGGACTCCTGTATGACGATTGCCGGCATGGGCTTTGCCGGCAGAGCTCAGAACAACGGCATGGTGTTCGTCAAACTGAAGGAATGGAAGCTGCGCGACCGGCCGGATTTACGGGTCAAAGCCGTTGCGAGCCGCGCCATGGCCCGATTTTCCAGGATTCGCAACGCCATGGTGTTTGCCTTTGCGCCGCCTGCCGTCGCCGAACTGGGCAGCGCCATCGGCTTCGATTTCCAGTTGGTGGACCGCGGCGGCGGCGGGCACGACGCCCTGATGAACGCCCGCAACCAACTCCTGGGTATGGCGGCGCAGGATCCGAGAGTGGTGAAAGTCCGGCCCAATGGCATGGAGGACGTGCCTGAATACCGGGTGGATGTGGACTGGGAGAAGGCGGGTGCCCAGAGCCTGCCCATCAACTCCATTCACAACACCATCTCGGCCGCCTTCGGCAGCGCCTACGTCAACGACTTCATCCAGGCCGGGCGCGTCAAACGGGTGTTCGTGCAGGCGGATGCCCCTTACCGCATGTTGCCCGAAGATCTGAAAAAGCTGTACGTTCGCAATAGGGTCGGAAAGATGGTGCCCTTTGCCTCGTTTGCATCCGGCCATTGGACGAGCGGTTCTCCCCGGCTGGAGCGCTTCAATGGATTTCCATCCATGAGCATCTGGGGCGAGGCGGCACCGGGCCGGAGTTCCGGCGAGGCGATGCAGGCGATGGAAGAGCTCACGGCAAGACTGCCGCAGGGGATCGGGTTTGACTGGACCGGCCTTTCCTACCAGGAGAAACAGGCCGCTTCCCAGACCGGCCTGCTCTATGCCTTTTCCATCCTGATTGTGTTCCTTTTCCTGGCGGCGCTATACGGGAAATGGGATGTCCCGATTTCGGTCCTGATGATCTTGCCGCTCGGATTCGTCGGCGGCTTTGCCGCTTCGATGATGCGCGGACTGTCCAGCGACGTGTATTTCCAGATCGGGTTGTTGAATACCCTGGGGTTGGCCACCAAGAACGCCATCCTCATTATCCAGTTCGCCATGAACGGGGTGGCGCAAGGGGAGGGCTTGATCGAGTCCGCGCTCCATGCGGTGAAGCTGCGGCTGCGCCCGATCATCATGACCTCGACGACGACCGGTTTGGCCGTGCTGCCCTTGGCCTACGCCACAGGCGCAGGCGCAGGAGCCATGGTCGCCATCGGCACCGCGGTGCTGGGCGGCATGATCTCCGGCACCATTCTCGTGGTCCTGTTTGCCCCGTTTTTCTATGTGTTGATCGAGAAGACCTTTGGAAAACGAAAAAGGCTTATAGCCGACCAGCGCACAGCGTCAGAGGGAGGAGTGTCCACGATATGAGCAAAAACCTTTTCATTGGAGTTATTGGAACGGCATTATTGCTGAACGGGTGCGTAATGGCCCCGAAATACAGTCGGCCGGAAGCGCCGATCCCTACGGATTGGCCGGAGGGTTCGGCGTACATGAACAGCCAATCCCAGCAGGAGGTCCAGATTGTCACGGAGCTCAGATGGCAGGAGTTTTTCCCTGATCAGAAGCTTCAGAAGATCATCGAGACGGCTCTAGACAACAACCGGGATCTGCGGCTTGCGGCCTTGAATGTGGAAAGGGCGCGCGCCCTCTACGGCGTTCAACGGGCCGAACTGCTCCCGGCGCTCAGTGCGACGGGCGGAGGCGGCAAACAGCGCTCATCCGCCGATCTGACAACGCCCGGGAACCCCAGGACCACCGAACAATATGACGTCAATCTAGGCATAGCCTCCTGGGAGGTGGATATGCTTGGTCGCATTCGCAGTCTGAAAAAACAGGCGTTGCAGGAATACCTGGCCACGGAAGAGGCCCGTCGGGGGGCACAGATCGCGCTGGTGTCCGAGGTTGCAAGGGCTTATCTCGTCCTTGCCACGGATCGTGGGAATCTCAAGCTGGCTAAATCCACCCTTGAGACGCAGCAGGGCGCTCATGCTTTGATCCTGCAGCAATCCGAAAAAGGTGTTGCCACTGAACTGGATCTGCAGCGGGTGCAAACCCAGGTGGATGCAGCAAAGGGAGATATTGCACGCTACACGCAATTGGTGGCGCAGGACCTGAATGCACTGAACCTCCTCGCCGGCTCTCCCGTGCCGGCAGAACTCTTGCCCACTGACTTGGCAAGCGTGACTCCGCCCAAGGATATTGCCGCAGGGCTGACTTCCGATGTGCTCTTGCGCCGACCGGATATCATGGCGGCGGAACATCAGCTTAAAGCGGCCTACGCCTTCATCGGCGCGGCCCGTGCCGCTTTTTTCCCTCGCATTTCCCTGACCACCGCCATCGGAACCGCCAGCGGTGAGCTTTCGGGGCTCTTCGGTTCCGGATCCGACACCTGGAGTTTTGCCCCTCGGATATCCTTGCCGATTTTTGACGCCCGCACCTGGGCCGCGTACCGGGTCAGCGATGCTACGCGGAAAATCGCCTTGGCCCAGTACGAAAAGAGCATTCAGACGGCATTCAGGGAGGTGGCGGATTCCCTTGCCGTGCGCGGCACGGTGGATCAGCAAGTCGCGGCGCAACAGTCGATAGTGAATTCCACACAGACGATCTATGACCTCTCTGATAAGCGCTATGCCCAAGGCATTGATGGTTATCTGGGCGTACTCGATGCGCAGCGATCCCTCTATGCGGCTCAACAGGGGCTAACGTCCCTGCACTTGGCCAAACTGGCTAACCAGATCAGGCTTTACGCCGTGCTGGGCGGCGGAACTCGTGCTCAATCCGGGACACGCCATCAGAGCGATAGACCAAGAGAGAATACGGAAAGTGAAAGCAGATAGCCGATACATTTTGACCGTAGTGACGGGTAGCCTGTTCGCGCTATTCCTCGTCGTCGGCGCCTGGGGACTATACCCCTTGTACGGCCAGACACTGCCTCAATTGGTCTCCGAGCGTTGGAATGTCTCCTTCAGAATCTCTGCATTCATTGTTTCCATTTGCGTTGCCGCCATCGGCACAAGCGCTGTGCTTGTTTTCTCTTTCCGTCATCGCGCAGGCAATGACCGCCCGCAACACTCCAGGGAGAGGGAGGAGGTGTCTCGTGCTCCATAGACGGTTGGACAGAGATCTCGTCGCCGCTGTGAGAAGAGGAGACGCAAGCGGGGTGGAATCCCTACTTAAGCGCAAGGCCAACCCGAATGCGCGCATGTATGCGTGATGGCGCTACGGCCCTGTGCGTCGCCGTTTCCACACGCCAATCCGTTCTCGTCAGGATACTTCTTGCAGCCAAGGCCGACCCCAATATAGCCGACAAGAGTGGCGAGCCTGTCTTGGCGAAGGCGCTCAATCCCTGGTCGGTCGATATTGCCGAAATGCTGCTTGCCGCCGGCGCCGATCCGAACCGGCATGACCAGAACGGATGGTTGCCGCTGTCGCGCGCGGCACTCTCTGGCTCTCGTGGATCTACTCATCAATGCCGGCGCCGACGTTAACCTTCGCGACATCGACGGGACAACCCCATTGCGCTCGGCCACACGGGCCGGGCACTCACACATAGCTCAACGTTTCTGGGAAGCAGGCACGAACGGAGGCGAGTCATGAAAGCACATCGACGCGACAGACAGAGTCAGCAAACGCCCCTGTTCACAGCAGAAATGAGGGGCCGTATTGCCGTACTCACGTTTTGTAGCCGAGTCGCCGACTTGCTCGGTATGAACCTCGACACGATTGATCAGCTTTGGCGGTTTTTCGCTCAGCAGGAGCGCGAGCCGAGCGCGGGCATCGTTCTGCATGCCCCGCCGTCAGTCATGGGGCCCGACAGCGTCGACGACGTTCTCTACGGGCATGGCATTGGTCCCGATGGCAATGCGGTGGCCCAGGGATTGTTCGACGGAAGTGATTTCGTTCGCGAGATGAATGCCCTGCGGCGCTTCATCGAAGCCGTCAGAAGGGCGGAGGCGTTTGTCGTTGTGACTCTGAGTGGTCGTATGGTGCTCCCACTCCTTGGCCCCGCACTGGCCTGCGATGCGCGCATTGCATCGGAGGACTTCGTTCTTGTGAATCGCATCCTTGACTACAGCTTCCCCCCACTGGGCGGGCTCCCTTGGTTTCTTACCCAACTCGTCGGGCGCACACAAGCGGAGTATCTGCTTCAACACGAAAGCAGTATCGATGCGAAGCAGGACTCAAGTACGTCCTCATGTTCCAGGATGTTGTTCCAAACCTGGATTGCGGGATTGACGTCCGGACAAGCTGGCTGACATACGACAGCGACGACAATGACTTCCGGGCTGACCTGGACGTCATCCCGATCGAAGTGTCGGCCGTTGCCCGCTACGAAGTCCTCGATGGCACCAGGGCCTACGTCGGCATGGGAGTGGGATACTACTTCTTCGACAGCGATGAGATCGATCTCGATGATGACGTGGGCCTGTCGGCCATGCTGGGTTGTGACCAGCGTATTGTTGACAGGGTCTCCGTCTTCGCCGAAGTCAGGTATCTCTGGCTTGAACCGGATCTTGACATCCGCGGGCTGGATGCAGATGTGGACCTCGGTGGCGTTGGGGCAAACGTAGGCATCTCCCTAAACTGGTAATTCCGACAACATGGCGGAGGGGAGCCCACCTCGCACACCCGCTCCTCTCCGCCGTTCCAACGAGCAAGACCGGCGAGTCGTCGAACTGCGACCGACCGCACGCGGCTTGCGGTTTTGGAAGACTCTGAAACAGCGGATGCATGAGGCCGTGCTCGGTTTGACTAAGGACTTACCGAAGGATGACCTGCAGGATATGGCGCAGATACTGGAAGACCTTACGACTAGGCTTGAACGATGGTAGCGAATGGCAAGTTCTGTTCAATCACCAATCCGTGTTACGGTCGTGCGGTGGGGCGTCTGGATGTGCGTGGCGGTAGTTGTATTGTTACTCGCAGGTTGCCTACTCGCCCACGCCGGTTTTTCAAGTGGCAATAGCGGCTCGGGGCCGCTGAACATGCCTTCCTTTTCGCCAGGGAATCTTTTTCGGCCCGCTGGCGATATTGCCAGCCTGTCCTACGCCCATGAAGGGCGTTGGGTGGTACTCACTTCGCCCTCGTGGGTGAATACTTGGAATGTGGTACACTACCTGAGCGCCGCGCCGACGTTCTTTCCGGCGGTGGACGGCTACATTGACGGCGGGGTGTTCGCCAACAATCAGAGCGTGGCGGCACTGGCGCAGACGCAGGACCACCGGGCATTGAAGACCCCGCCGCGCCATGATCGGATTGCCCTGTTGTCCATCGGGACGGGAACATCCCTCATGCGGATTGAGCGGAAGAATCTGGACTGGGGCCAAGCCCAGTGGATCAAGCCCTTGCTCAACATCATGATGGACGGCGTCATGGGCGCCGCGGACTACCAATGCCGGCAAATCCTGGGGAAGCGTTACCACCGGCTTGCGCCGGTGTTTCAGCCGGACCAGGTTATCGGCCTTGACGCCGTTGACCGAATCCCCGACCTCGTAGAGTTCGCCGAGACGGTGGACATATCAGGTGCGGCCAAATGGCTGAACGCCACTTGGTGACTTCCCGCCACTCCGCCGGTTGCACCCTTCCACTCCAGAGCCGGAGGCTACGGCGTGTCCGGGCCGCAACCGTCTTCGCGGCGGCAAACATGCGGAATCGGAAGGAGAGAAGATGCGCGCGCGGGGAAGAGAGCCGCCAGTCGGCGGCGTTCCGCCGTCGCCCGAAGGGCTATGGCGGCGTCGCATGTGGCCTCCGGCCACACGATTTCGAGCCGGGCCGACCGGTCGCGCCGGAGCGCGAAGCGCGAAGCGCGAAGGCGGAGGGGGTGACGACGGACGGCCCGACCGTCTACGCGGCGCTTCGCCGCGTCAAGAAGGGCCGTGACTGCTGCTGAAAGAGCCTGTGGGGAGCCTGTCAAAGACTCGAAGAAGTCGCGCCAAGCGCGACACCACGGAAGCCGCTACGCGGCTGACCCGGCAACCAGCCTGCGCCAACGCTTGGCGCGGTGCAGGTGCCGCATGGAAGGCGCGATAGCGCCGGGGCATGAAGCACAGACCATGACAGCTTTGCTGTATAGCCAGTCCAGAGTTATCAATAGGCAGGAGCGGAGAG
>JBNGDP010000146.1:0-8633 GCA_049975345.1 Oceanipulchritudo sp.
TCTCGAAAGGGCTCGAACTGCTCGGATTGAAAACGGGTGCAACTTACAAGCGATAACGATTTCAATAGCGATTTTTAATACTAATACCAAATTAACGAGGAACCAAAAATCATGAAACTCACCGAATACGACATCAGCCACCCTTTCGAGGCGACGGTGGTCAAATCCGAGCGCATCACCGACGAGTCGACCGACGAGGTCCGGCACATTGTCCTGAACATCGCCAACGCGACTTTCCATTTCCTGGAAGGCCAGAGCATCGGGGTCCTGGTCCCGGGCCCGCATGCCTTCGGGAATGAATACCACATGCGCCTCTACTCCATCGCCAGCTCCCGCCAGGGCGAGGAACGCAACATGACGGAAATCTCCATCTGCGTGCGCCGCTGCTTCTACATCGACGAGGTGAGCGGGGAACGATTTCCGGGGGTGGCCTCCAACTTCCTCTGCGACCGCCGCCCCGGCGACAAGATCCTGCTCACCGGTCCCTACGGACGCCAGTTCCTGCCGCCCAAGGACAACACCAGCAACATGCTTATGATCGGTGTCGGCACCGGCATTGCCCCGTTCCGCGCCTTCATCAAGCACATCTACGAGGAACGCAGGGAATGGCAGGGCAAGGTCCGCCTCTTCTACGGCGCCCGCACCGGCATGGATTTGCTCTACATGAACGACAAGAACAACGACTTGTCCAACTACTACGACAAGGAGACCTTCAAGGCCTTTGAATCGCTCAGTCCCCGGCCCCACTTCGACGAACCGGAGGACGTTGAGCGCTCCATCAGGGACAACGCCAAGGAAGTCTGGGAGATGGTCAAGGATCCCAAAACCTACGTTTATGTATCGGGATTGTCACGACTGGAGAACCGTCTCGACAAGACCATGGCCGAACTTGCCGGCTCGGAGGAGGCCTGGCAGAAGCAGAAGCAGGAAATGGTCGCCACCGGCCGCTGGGCCACCCTCTTCTACGATTGATGGAAAGGGGCGACGTGTAAACGCCACCCCGCCCTCAGAAGACAAAGGCGGTCCCCAGGCGCAGCCACAGGGGCATGGTCACTACGCAGGCGAGGGTTGTCGCAAGGACCACCTTGACCGCGACGCCGGCATCCCCCCCGTAGTGTCGCGAGAGGACGATGGGAAAGATCCCGGCGGGCATGGCCGCCTGCACGATGATCACCTGGCGCAACTCCGTGGAAATACCGGGCAGGAAGGCCGCGGCGGCCAGAAAAAGGGCCGGCAGGAGCGCCAGTCGGACCCCGATGGAGGCCAGCGGAACCCGGGGCAGTTCCCGCATCTGCTGCCAGTTCAGCAGGTCGGCGATGGAGGCCCCGGCGAGGATGATTCCGATCGGCACGCTGCAGGCCCCCAGCATCCCCACAAGGCTGCCCAGCCAGTCGGGAACAGCGCCATCCAGCCCGGTGCCGTTGACGAACAGGGCCACCCCGAGGGCCAGCAAGGGCGGATTGATCAACTTCCGGAGCATCCCGCGCTCAAAGCGCCCGACGAGCAGGAGAATCCCCACCGTCCAGACGGCCACCTCAACGCCGACGTTGTGGACCAGCAGCACCCCTGCCGTCTCCCGCCCGGGAAAGAGGGCCAGAATCAGGGGAATCGGAATGTAGCCGTAATTGTAGATCCCGTTGCTGAAGGTGAAGGTCCGCAACCCCTCCCCCCGCTTCAAGCCGATCGCCCGGGCCACCCCGTAAGCCACAAGGAAGCCGCCGGCCGTGGTGAAGAACCCGACAACCGGCGCTGTCAGGATATTCGCCGCCCCCTTCAAAGCCGGGTTGCCGATAATGAAATCGAGATACAGGCAGGGATAAAAGACCCGGATGACCAGCTTCATCAGCGAGGAGTCCGCCTCCGCCGTGAGGACCCTGCCACGCCGCAGCGCGTAGCCCAGCAGGAGCAGCAGGAAGACCGGCAGCGCCGCCTCCAGGATCGTTCCGACCGGCAGGTCCATGTCCCCCCCCCGCTCCTAAAGGTTCCAATTCCCGCTGGAGGGGCGCTTCTGGAATTCCCCGAGGGCGGTTCGTTTCCAGTGCCCGTACAGATAGAGAAACAGCAGGTACAGGTACGCCGCCGCCAGCACCCCGAGAAACACGTAATGCGGCAGCGGCTGGTTGGAACAGAATTCCTTCACGAAGGTATCCAGGGAATTCGCCTCACGCACCACAAAGGTGTGGGTGATCCACGTCCCCAGCAGGATCAGGTAAATCCACACGTAGTTGCGGCGGAACCTCCGGGACAGGGCCTCCAGGAAGCTGATCTTGTAGGAGGGCAGGATCAGGTCCTCCCCCATCTGCCGCCGCCAGTTTCCCTCAAGGCGCTTCCCCGAGAGGGTGACCACCGGGAAGATGAAGTGCGACTCCAGCATGCGCACGCGCGCACGGTAGGCATCGTAGAAACGGTATCGCCGCGCCTCGATCGTCAACAGCAGGTAGATGATGAAGTGCGCGAACAGGAAAAGGAAATTGCTGCTGGTGGCATGATTCCAGGCAAAGGAGACAATCCCCGTCAGCCCGATGATCGCCCAGTGCGTCGTTGTGTCAAAGCGTTGGCGCCAGACCATCATGCGCCCGAGCTCGCCGCGATAGAAGTGCACCATCGTCGCCGCGTAGTCCTTCGGGAAATTGTACCCCGCTTCCGGTTCGCCGGACCCGCTCATGACAAAACCCCTCCCCAGCTCAGCAAGGCGTATCCCCAGAACAGGCCCGCATTCAAAAGCGCGAAAAAGACCGCCGCGCTGCCCATGTCCTTGGCCCGTTTGGCGTACGGGTGGTGATCATGGGATATGTAATCGACAATCCACTCGAGGGACGAATTCAGGCACTCCACCAGCAGCACCAGCAGCATGCTGGCCACGACCAGAAACCGGACCAGGGGTTCCACCGGCACCAGCAGGGCCGCCGGGGTCAGTACAATGAAGGCCGCAACCTCGATGCGGAAGGCCATCTCGTGCTTCAATGTCGCCCGGATTCCCGCCATCGAGTAACCGGTCGCCTTCAACACGTGTTCCGCCCAGCTCTCCCCCTCCGTCTTGCTTTGCTCCTCAGACATGACCCCCCAGCTTGCCGGGTGAACGGGCCATGACAAGAATCTTTAGGGACGAAGGACGAAGGTGACGCGGGATGCGGGGACGGTTATGGCTGTTTCGGCAAATACACCCAGGCCCCGGAGGTGGTGACTGCGCTTTCCGGCAGAAACAGGTATTTGCCCATGTCCAGGACATAAACGTACTCACCGGCCGGATACACCATGCCGAGGAAGGCCCCCGTGTCCACCCAGCCGTCCGGTTCCACGTCAAAGCCCGCCCAGGTCGGGGTCGAGGCCAGCACCAGGTTGTCCACCGCGATGTAGGCCGGCGTGTTGAACCCCCATTCCCCCTCATCCGTCGATTCAAGGGAAAACTCAAGAAAGGCCACTCCGCTCCCCAATCCGCTCAGGTCCACATCCTCCCACCTGTCCAGAATGTATCCCGGTGTCGTGCCCTCCCGGAAGTCCGCCAGGAATACCTCCGCTCTTCCCGTTTCCGCTCCGGATGTGCCCAACCCGGTAATCGTCAGTTTGAAATAGTCCCCGGGCCCGAATTGCTTCGCGAAATCATCGCCATCCCGCATCGATATTCCGGCATAGGTCGTGTTGGCCACCGAGATCCCCCTCGGCTCCCTGTATCCCGCCGGCAGCGAAAACGATGAGGGGGCGTACGTCACCGCGTATACCTCCCCACCCCGGGCCGCCCCAGGGTAAGCGCTGTACTGGTTCCCCAATCCCGCTGTCTCCGTGTCCCCCGTCGTCGAGTACGCCCACCCGGTCCATCCGGTGTATCCCCCTCCAAAATCCGTGAACGTGTTCCAGAAATACACCCCGCCGCTGGTGTATCCCCCAGACCCGTCCGAGCCGTTCCAGTACACTCCGCCGCCAGGACCCGCGTATTCCATTATCCCGCCGCCTTCCACCGCCACATCCTCGAAGCCCACAACCCGCTCCGCCCCGCTCATCACGCCCGGCAGCACCACCAGGCCCATCCATATCAGCCATTCTCTTTTCCTCATTAATGACAATGCTGTGTCAATAAGAGGGCGGGGCAAGGCTTTTCTTTAAAAAAAGGGAGGCGAGGACGAGCCGGTGGTCGGAGGGGGGGTTGCGTGTAGGGAGGATGAGGGAGGGGCGGAGGGGGCTGGGGCGGATGATGGGGATCCAGAAGCCATCGAGGACCTCCCGGGAACCGGATGCGCGGTGGAGGTAGGTCCAGGGGGCGTGGTCGGCATCGGCCGAGGCGATGGGGATCCATTGCGCTCGAAGCGGACGGAGGAGGGGGCTGGAAAAGGGGGTGTTGAGATCGCCGACGAGGGCGAAGGCGGAGGAGGGATCGGCAAGCAGGTGGAGGGAGAGGAAGTGGTGAAGGGCGGCGAGGCCGGCGGCCCGCAGCCGGAGGGATTCGGGATCGGCGGGATCAGCGGAGTAGCGGCTTTTGAGGTGCACATGGAAAAGCCGGAGGGGATTCCCCCCGATGAGGAAGCGGACCTCCTGGATTCCGCGCGGAAGGACGTTCCCGGGAGCCCCATGGGGATCCAAGGGAAGCGGATCGTGGAACAGCACCTCGGCCGGGGGGATCATGGAGAGGAAGGCAAGGCCGCTGCGGGCTTCCGGGGAGGCGGAAAAGCGGGCATATGGATAGGAAAGGCCGCCGGCGGCGAGATCCATCTGGAGTTCCTTCAAGTGGGCCGCGGACCCGATTTCCTGGAGAAAGAGGATATCCGGGCGCGCCTGATGGAGCAGCTGCCGGATGCGGGCCTTGCGTTTTTCCGGCATGGGATATTCCAGGCGGAAGCTTCCTTCCTCGAACCGGTTTCCGGAGAGGTAGTTCTGGAGGTTCCAGGAGGCGAGGCGGAAGGGCTTCCCCTCCACTCCATGCAGGGCCAGGGCAAGGAGGAGGATGGCCGCGAGAGGCCGCATGCTCAGACCTCCTTGAGGAGGGATTGCTCCCGTTCCAGCAAGGTTGGATGGGAATAGTGAAAAGCGCTGTACAGCGGATGCGGAGTCAGGTTGCTGAGGTTCTTCTCGCTGAGGATGCGCAAGGCCTGGAGGATCGGCATGGGATCGTTGTCGAGGGCTTTCCTGGCAAAGGTGTCCGCCTCGTATTCATGTTTCCGCGAAAGCCGGTTGATCAGGGGGGAAATCCAGAAGGAGACAAGGCCGCTCAGCAGGCCGAAAAGAAGAAGGACGGGCCCGATGGACCCGGTGGCCGCAAACCCGAAGGACCCGACAAACCAGGCGCTCTGCTGGAGCCAGCCAAGGACCAGGAAGCTGATGAACAGGGAGCCCGCCGAGAGCAGAAGCAGCTTGGGAATATGTCCCAGCTTGTAGTGACCGATTTCATGGGCGAGGACGGATTCCAGCTGGCGTTCCTGCATTTGCTCAATGAGGGTATCGAACAGGACGATGCGGCGGAACCGGCCAAAGCCGGTGAAAAAGGCGTTGGAATGGCCCGACCGGCGGCTGCCGTCCATGACAAGGATGGTCCGGGCGCGGAATCCGGTACGGTCTCCCAGCTCCATGAGGCGTTCCCGGAGGGGGCCCTCCGGCAGTTCCTCGAACTTGTTGAAAAGGGGCATGATGAACATCGGGTACACGACGACCATGATTAGCTGGAAAAGGAAGAAGCAGGCAAATCCCCAGAGCCACCAAATTTGGGTAGCGCCGACCAGCCAGATCAGAAAGGCAAGGGCCGGAATCCCGATGATGGCGCCGATGGCCATTGCCTTGATCTTGTCGCTGATCCAGAGCCGGAGCGTGCTCTTGTTGAAGCCGAAGCGCTCCTCGAGGCGGAACTGGCCGTACCACTCGAAGGGCAGTCCGGGAAGGGCCAGCAGCATGAACAGGAGGAACAGGGTAGCGGCCTGGCCCCAGGTTCCCGCACCAAGGAGGCCGGTCCCGACGCCCCAGGCGAAGGGAAGGAACCCGGAATAGAGGATGATTGCCAGCACCACGGCGTCGTAGACAGTTTCGATCATGCCGAGGCGGTTTTTGGCCAGGGTGTAATCCACTGACTTCTCATAGGTGGACTGGTCGATGAATTCGCGATAGGCTTCGGGAAAATGCCCGGCCTCGGAGAGGACCTGCCTGCGGTTGAGGGAATCGAGCCACAGCTCGGCGCCCGTTTTGAGGAGAATAAGCAGGGCGACAAGGATAAGGAGGGTGTTCATGTACGCCTCCCACTGTTCAGCCCCAATCCCCCCTATGGGCAAGGGAAAAATCTTGAATGGAGCGCCACCTGGGCCCACCGTTGCTCCAATGTCCTCGAAGAAAAAAGAGCCAACCTTTGAAGAAGCATTGGAAAAGCTGGAATCCCTGGTGGCATCCATGGAATCAGGCGATATTCCCCTGGCCGCCCTGGTTGAAAAATTCGAGGAAGGGACCAGACTGGTGAAAGCCTGTGAGGAACGCCTCAAGCAAGCCGAGCTGAAAATCGAGAAACTGCGCGAGGAGAGCGATTCCGTGGCCCTTGAGGCCTTCACTCCGGACGAAGAATAAAGCCTGCAAGGATGTCCCTTCTCGAGCATATCCATTCACCCGCCGACCTGAAGAAACTGGAGCGCGACCAACTTGAAACCCTGGCCGGGGAGCTCCGGCAGCGGGTCATCGAGGTCACCTCGCGCAACGGGGGCCACATCGGCCCGAACCTCGGGGTCGTGGAGTTGTCCATCGCCCTGCATCGGGTCTTCAACTGTCCGGAAGACCGCCTGGTCTTCGACGTCTCCCACCAGGGCTACATTCACAAGCTCCTTACCGGGCGCAATACCGTGGGCTTCGACAGGCTGCGGCAAACCGGCGGCTTGAGCGGTTTCCTGAGCCGGAGCGAGAGTGGAAGCGACGCCTACGGGGCGGGGCATGCGGGGACCGCCCTCTCGGCGGCCCTCGGAATGGCGGCCGCGCGGGACCGCTTGAACGAGGACCGGCACGTGGTGGCGGTGCTGGGGGATGCGGCCTTCACCTGCGGCATCACGATGGAGGCCCTCAACAATATCACGGAGACCACCTCGCGGCTCATCATCCTCCTCAATGACAATGAATGGTCGATCGCCAGGAACGTCGGGGCCCTGGCCCGCTACTTCAATGAAATCATCACCAACCCGGTCTACAACAAAATCGACCGGGGCCTCGTCTCCTTCCTGAAAAGCATCCCCGGCGGCTCCTCGGTGATCGACATCGGCAAGCGGTGGAAACGCGAAACCAAGGACTTTTTCGTCGGATCGAGCCTCTTCGAGGCGTACGGCCTGCGCTACATCGGGCCCATCGACGGCCACGACCTCGATACGGTCATCCGGCACCTTGAATTCGCGGGCGCGCAGGAGCAGCCGATCATCCTGCACCTGCTGACGAAGAAGGGGAAAGGGTATGAACCGGCCATCGCCTCCCCGGAGAAATTCCACGGGCTGGGGCCCTTTGACATCAAGACCGGCCGCCCCCCGCCGAAGAAAGAGGGAGCCCCGCCCAACTATCAGGACGTCTTCGGCCGGCGCCTCCTCGATTTTGCCCGCGGCGATCCGAGGATTATCGGCATCACGGCGGCCATGCCGCCGGGAACCGGCCTGTCCTACCTGCGGGAAACCCTGCCGGAACAGTTCTTCGACGTCGGGATCGCCGAGGAGCATGCGGTCCTCTTCGCCGCCGGCATGGCCTGCGACGGGATGCGTCCGGTTGTGGCCATCTACTCGACTTTCCTGCAGCGGGCCTATGACCCGATCATTCACGACATTTGCCTGCAGAACCTGCCAGTCACCTTCTGCATGGACCGGGCCGGCCTCTCCCCCAATGACGGGGCAACCCACCACGGCCTGTTTGATATCGCCTACCTGCGCTGCGTCCCCGGTGCGATCGTGATGCAGCCCAAGGATGAGGACGAGCTGGCGGACATGCTCTGGACCTGTCTCCAAACCGATGGGCCCACCTTCATCCGGTATCCCCGCGGGGGAGCCGAAGGGGTGGTTCCGAAGGAACATCCCGAACAACTGGAAATCGGGAAAGCGGAAGTCATCCGCGAGGGCTCCGACATCCAGTTCTGGGCCCTCGGCCCGTGGGTCGGCGAGTCCCGGGATCTGGCCGACGAGGTCTCCGCGGAAACCGGCCTTTCCTGCGGGGTCGTCAACGCCCGCTTTTCCAAGCCCGTCGACCGCGCCTTGCTGCTCGAGCAGGCGGTTGCGGCCCGGCTCATCATAACCTTCGAGGACCATGTCATCACGGGCGGGTTCGGCAGCGCCGTGCTGGAGACCCTGAGTGATGCCGGCCATCCCTGCCCGGTCCTCCGGATCGGCTATCCGGACGCCTTTGTCGATCACGGCTCCTCCGTTGCCGACCTGCGGGCCACCGCCGGCCTGGACCACCCCCACATCCTCCAGCGGATCCGCGGAGCCCTGGCGGACTAGTCGGGCCGATCGGACGGGTCGGGTGGGTCGGACCCGTTTGGCTTATCCGACGGGCCGGCCTTCCCCTGCCGGAGGATCCGCGTCACGCGGGCGGGAATCCATCCCTCCTGGCCATCGGCGGCACGGGCCTTGTACCACCCGTCGATGACGAGGACCACCTCGAGGCGGTCGCCGACCTCGAGGTTGAGCTCGGTGGCGTTGTAATCG
>JBNGDP010000147.1:0-8144 GCA_049975345.1 Oceanipulchritudo sp.
GACGGACCGGGCGCCGGAAGTGGCGGGTTGGGACCTGGACCGGGCCTGCCGGTCGATTGAACGGCACGCGGCCGCCGGACGTACGGTCATCGCCGCGCCCCATGCGGACCGTGAATTCCTTCCCGTGCCGGCACCCTACGCCCAGCGCGCCTACCGACGCCTCATCGACGCTGGCGCTTCCCTCGTTGTCGCCCACCATCCGCATGTCCCGCGTGGTGTCGAAATCTACAAGGAGGCCCCCATTTTCTACAGCCAGGGAAATTTCATTTTCGCCCAAGATCATCCGGGCCTGTTCCGGAAGCTCGGGTACATGGTGGAAGTGGCCGTTCAACCGGACGGCGCAGTCGGCTGCCGGATCCATCCCTACCGGCTCGATGAAACCGGTATCCATTTGTTGACTACGGAACAGCGGGCCTGGTTCATGGAACGGCTCTCTTCCGTTTCCGGAGAGCAACTCTCCCCGGAGGCGGTCCTTCAATGGTGGCATGCGGCAATCGATGCCATTCCGCTCGATTCCTGGTACGCCTCCTGCACCGGCATGGACTACGGCATGGAGCTGATGCGCAAGCGCGACCCGGTCGGTCTGGCCCGCCTGCGCACCCGTTTGTCCAGCCCCGCCCATTACGAGTTCATGATCGCCGGTATCAACCGCATCCTTTCCGGTGAGCACGGAAGTGCCGACCCGTCGATGATCGAGAAGGTGCGGCTCTGGACGGAGACGCCGGTCTCGGAGTTTCCGCTGTTCACTTGAGGGGAACCTTGCGCAGCGTCTGTCCGGGCACCCATTCGTAAGCGGTGAGAATGAGGGAGGGGGAGGGGTCCTGCAGGCCCTTTTCATCCCGGTCAAGGATCCAATGGCAGAGGTCGACCGCCCAGCTTCCCAGATTCTCGGGGGCGAAGTACAGGCCGCTGATCGTCGGTGAGCGATCATGCATGCTGAGGTGGGCGAAACCGATGTCGTCGGGGATTTTTAAACCCAACTGCGGAAGGAACTTCTGCATCTGGTCGGGACGGTGGACGATGATGCCCTCGACCGCCCAGCGCTGGATCCAGTCGCCCAGGTTTCCCGCCGTCAGCTGGTCCGGGGTCAGGGGGGGGATTCGGTCCTCCTCCGAAATGCCCAGTTTCATGCAGGAGCCGTAATATCCGCCGACATTGCGGAAATCATTCTTGGCGCAATCACCCGCTTCCATGACCAGCCCGATGCGCCGGTAGCCCATGGCCCGCATGCGGTCCATCAGGCGCTGCATCGAGTCCACATGGTTGAGCATCACGCGCGGCAGCTCCGGTGAACGGATGGCCCGCCCGATCACAACCGTGGCGAACTGCTCCCAGTCGAGTTGCGCTTCCGTCACTCCCGGCGGCGGCTGCCCGATGATGATCCCCTCGATTCCGCGGGATTGGAGCATCTTGTTGACCCGCCTCCAGCCGCCCGATTTGGGCACACAAAACGTGTCCAGACGATAGCCCAGCTCATGGGCCCGTTTCTTCGCCCCTTCCCATGCCTCCAGGAAGTGGCTGCCGCGAAAGTTCCAGGTCTTCTCCTCTGGATGCAGGTTCAGCCAGGCCATCGCCACCCCCTTTTCCGAGCGCGCCCGGCCGCTGCGGTAGCTGGAAAGACGGGTCAACAGCGGGTCCGGAATGTACCCCAGCTTTTCCGCCACTTTCTGCACCTTCTTCCGGGTCTTTTCCGACACCTCCCTCGAACCCTTCAGGGCGTAGGAGACCGTCATCACCGAGACGCCCGCCGCCGCCGCCACATCCTTCATCGTCACACGCTTCGAGGTCATGCCTTTTAATTTTCTTCACCGGCTTTTCCATGGCAAGCTGTAATGATAAAGGGCAAAAGGGATTGATCAGGGGGCACGCGATCTGGCAGACTATTCTTTTAGAGGATTATATATCCGCAGATTTCCCCGAGAGGCCCCTGCGCCCGACTCCCATCAAACCTCTAACCTTCGCATGAACGTATACGCCCCCACCATTTCAATTCTGACCCTGCTGGTGCTGGCGGGGTCCCTTTCGGCGATGAGCTCGACGCTGCCGCACCCGTACACCCGTGCGGATCCGTATACGAACCTGTACGGGGACCCGACCCGCGGGCCGGAGCCGGAACCTGGGCAGATCGAGCTGCCCTTGCCCGACTGGGACGAGGCGCGGGCGCAGGCGACCTGCAACCAGGGGAATCCCTATGACGACTACGGGCATTACCGCTTGAAGGATGGCGCCTGGCGTGTGCCCTATATCATTGAGGAGGGGAACGATGCGTGGGACATGACGCAGGCGGAGCTGGACGCGGCGGCGGCGCTTTTTAGACCGACGACGGACTGGGGCGATGGCAACCTTGTGAAGTACCAGGTACTGGCCCCGCCGGACGAGGCACCCATGCCCGCCAACGGCTGGCCCCTGGTGGTCTATTGCCCGGGTTCCGGCGCGGTGGGACGGACGAGTTTTGTTTCCTGGACGGTCAGCGACGAGGTGGTCTGGGGATCCTCCTATTACCGCGAGCATTACCCGGCGTATGTATTGGTTTTTCACCCACAGATCCGCACCGTCAATTATCCTGATTTGGTGACCACGACCACCTCGGCGGCCTTTGACGCGTACCTTGAGGTGATCGACGACATCATTTTGAACAACCCCATCGACCAGAGCCGCATCTACACGCTTGGCTTTTCCATGGGGGGGTCGACGGTCTGGCAGATGCTGCTGCAGCGTCCCGACTTCTTTGCGGCGACGGCCCCGGCTGCCGGACGCCCGCTGGAATCGGGCAACGCGACCCAGGCCGCGGCGGTCAAGGATAATTCCATCTGGATGATGATTGGCAATCAGGATCCGTGGCAGGGTTCGGCCAAGTACATTGCCACCTTCCAGGACCTTGAGGATGCCGGGGCGACCCAGGTCCGATTCTGGGAGGTGCAGGATATGGCGCACGTCGACCACCCGATGGTGATGTACCACCTTCCGGAATGGATGTTCGCCCAGGTGCTTGGGAACACGGTTCCACCGGAGGCGCCGACCGTCCTCCTCGATCCGGTCAGCCAGACGGTGACGGAGGGAGCGTCCGTATCCTTTTCCGCCAGTTTCACCGGCGTTCCCTTTCCCACCGTGCAATGGAAAAAGGGTGGCGTGGATATTCCGAGGGCCACCGGTTTCACGTATGTGATTCCTGTAGTTTCGCTCTCCGACGCGGGGGACTACACCGCCGTTGCCACCAATTCGGAAGGCTCGGTCAGTACCGCGGTGGCGACCCTCACGGTTAACGCCGATCTGACACCGCCCTCCGTGGAAAGCGTTGCGGCTACCTCCGCGACCGAGGTGGCGGTCTTTTTCAGCGAGGAGGTTGAAGCGGGGACGGGTACCAACGGGGCCGGGAACACCGGGAATTACGCCCTCTCCGGCGGGCTCTCCGTGCTTGCGGCTTCCCTGCAGCCGGACAATCGGACGGTCCTCCTGACGGTTTCCCTGATGCAGCAGGGAAACAGCTACACCTTGACCACGTCGGGGATCAACGACCGGGCAACCACGCCGAATGCCAGCCTGGTGCAGAATCTTCCCTTCACCTTTTCCGGTGCCATGCTGGTTCATATCGACTTTAATGATCCCGGCAGCGCTCCGACAGGAAACTGGAATATTATTGCGGATGCCGTCACCGCAAGCGGGTTGATTGATTTCAGCACCGGCGTGGCCACCGACATCGGGATCAGCTTCAGCGGCGGGGTCAATGGCGGATCCTCCGATATAACAGCCTGGGATGACCGTTCCGTGAGCCCGCCCTGGGCGGATGCGGTCACACTCGACGACCGCTTCTATATTTCCGAGAATGGTTCGGGTTCCATGACCCTGACCGGCCTGATTCCGGGCACGGCCTACAATATCGAACTGGCTTCCGGATATGGAGGGGATGGAACGTCCGGTGATGATGACGGAATTTACGAACTGACCGACGCCGACGGCCTGGTTGAAGGATTTAATGCGTATACCGATGAAAGCCTCGGAACCAGCGTGGCATGGACGCCGAGAGGGCCGTCCCTGGGTGGTGTGGAAGGCTGGCTGGCCTGGTACAACGCGGTGGCCAAGCCGGATGGAACGCTTTCCTGGGCGCTGTCCGTGCCTTCCGGATCCAATCCGCGTGTCGCCCTCAACGCCATGCGGGTTGCTTCGGTGATTTCGGCCACTCCCGTTGAGCCGGAGGTGGTCATCTTCCACGCGGGAGGTAGCGATTTTACCATGACATTCCCGACCGAAAACGGTTTTACCTACATCCTTGAGCGGAATACCACCGATCCCGGTGACGCGGTTGCCTGGTCGGATGTGGCCGGCCAGTCGGTCACCGGTGACGGAACGAGCAAGCAGCTGACCGGGTCCATGCCCGGCGGTGGTCGCGTCTTTTTCCGCGTGCGGGTGGAGTGAGGATCGACAGGCCCTTGTCACCGACTTGTGCGGCGCACCCGGATCCAGATGCCGCTGTTGGCTGGTACCAAGACTTTGAGGGGATTCACTGCAGGCAGTTGGCGATCCCTGGTGACGTCTGTGATCTCTTCCGGAGTGAATCCGGGTATGTCGATCGACGCCTCGGTAGCCGGGCCGTCGTTGAGAAGAAAGAAGTGGTCAGCCGGGGTTGTGCGCAGGCGAAAGGTGAGGGCGTGGCTGCTTTTCCATTCGGCGTCAACGTGTCGGCGCACGAGCCCGGCGATGAGGGATTCCATGGCTTGGTTTCCCGGTTTCCATGCCTCGCGGGCCGGGTCGATGGCAAGGAGGATGGCCTGGCCGTTTCCATGGTGGAATTGGGTGATTGCCGGTTCGCCTGTGTCGAAATTTTCAAGACAGGCCGCGGAGCCTTTCGCCATATCGGCGTAAAACCCGGAAACCGGCCCGCCTCGAAAAACCGGCCCGCCGGTGCGTGCATCGTGGATATTCTCGAACCAGGCACCAAAGAGTCGGTCATGCATGGATCCGGGCCCGGTCCGGCGCAGCTTGCCGTGTGAATCGAGGAAGCCAAACTGCACATCGGCGATAAGGATTCCGCCGTCTTCAACATACTTGGTAAGCGCTTCGAAGGCGGGGACGCTGACGGATCGCAGATGGGGTGCGTAGATAACCGGATAGCGCTTGCCGATACCGTTCAGCACCTCGCGGTCGGTTAAGTATTCAAAACTGATGTGATGGTTAATGAACGCCCGACTGGCACCAATGCGGGCGCGGGACTGCTGGTGCAGGGTACCGGTTCCGAGGGCGCCGGTCCCGTGCGCGAGGTCGTGGCGGGGCGGTTCCATTTCAAGAATGGCATCGGTGTCCCACGAGGATAGAATCCCAACCTCCGGCGCGTAGCCGCTTTCCCACAGTTCGTCCTTGTACGCTTTGGCCAGCCTGACCAGCCGGCCGGCCTCCTCCGCCCACGGCGTGAGGGCACCGGAAAGCGAAGTGAGGCCGTACTCGCCGGCCTCCCAGCCGCCGGGACGGCTGTTCCAGACCCAAAAGGAGAAGTTGATATTGCCGGCGGCAAGGTAGTTGAGGATAAGCCGCCGCATGAGGCCGGCGCTCATGGAATTGCCGAAGCCCCCGCTGTACTGTACCGGACCACCGGTGGTCTCATAGCAGCTGGTGAAGCCGCCCTTGAACCAGTCGCGGGTCTGCCGTGCCTGCATGTAGAGGGGCCGGTCAACTTCGCCCTCGACGAGGTCAAAGTGCCAGGCAAGGTGAATGGAGGTCGTGAAGCAGTCACCGAGTTTGGCCCAGCGGTCGGAATCCCAGCGGTGCGCCGCCTGGTTGCAGAACAGCTGGTGCGATCCGGTCAGGACAGGGTGATTTGGATCGATATCCCGATATACATTCAGGTAGGCGACTCCACGGTCCAGCGCCTTTTCAGTGAGAAACTCGCTCCGGTCGCGTCCCGCTCCGTAGTTGAAGAGGGAGCGATGGACCCCGCTGATCCGGGCCGCTCCGTGAAAGCCCGCGAGCACTTGCCAGGCATCGTTGAAGGAATCGACAATCAGGCGTCCGTTTTCCGGGTAGACATTCCATGCCGCGTCCAATGCCTCGAGGCTTCCGTACTTCCGCTCCAGCCACCCGCCGAAGCGGCGTTTATCGTTTTCGGAAGTAATCTCCTTCTCCGCCGGATCCGGCTCACCGAGGGTTCCCCACGCGGACAGGGCGGGATGGTTCTTGTAGCGGGAGACCAGCGGCCCGTAGTGGGATTTCAGTACATGGATATAGGCTGGATCGTCCGCGTAAGCCGCCATGTAGGCAGCCCGGTCCATTCCGTGGGCTTCCAGCAAGGCGTCCGAAGGGTGAAACCATTCAGTATGGAAGATGACTCCGATCCCGGCCCGCTCGGCCGCCTCCACCCAGTCGTCCGGCCGGCGAAAATCAAATTCTCCCGGCGCGCGTTCCTCCGGATTTGCCGTATAAAAGCGCACCGCGTTGAACCCGAGATCCACCATGCGGCGAAATTCCGATTCGAGGTGGGCTTTGTCATAACCGCCAAAGCCGAAGTAAACCGTACTGAACTGGCAGGCCCGGTCGTTGCGCAGGCGATGCTGCATGTCCGTACCGGGCAGGTTCCAGTAGGCCAGTTGGCGGTCGGGGTCGAGAGAGTCGTAGCAGGGCGGTTGCATGGTTGATACGGTTGGATAGTTGAGTCGTCTGGCAATCGCATAATGGACGTGGGCGGGACTTTTGTCCAAAGAGCAATCAGGGCCGTGTGACCTCGACCTGGAGGAACTGCCGTGGGTTTTCCCCGTTTACCTCGACGGATGCTTCCCGTAATTGAACGGTTCCCTCGGTAGAGATCAGTGTATCCAAAATCCCGCTACTTCCCCAGTTTTCCAAGTCGCCGGACCGCTCCACGCTGACTGTTATGTCCGTCAAGGCGGTATCCCTGCGGTAGGTGAGGACAAGATCATTCCCCACCAATTTCGCCCACGGCAGGCCGGGTTGGCCGGGTCCGGCAAGAAGGCCCGAGCTGTTTTGTGTGGGATTCAGACCGAATGCGTACTTGAGGAGGTTGGGGATCCCGTCCTTTTGTGGGATTGCCTCGTCAGCCGCCTCCCCGCTGTTTTCGGTTGTTCCGAACCAGGCCAGGCGCCATGCCTCGATGCCGGTTGGGGCTTCCGCCACGGTGGCGATGCGCATGGTATTGAGGGCGATGCGCGGGTTGGAGGCGGAGGGGGCGGAAAGGTCGAAGACAAGCGTGCCATCCGGCCTGGCCACAGCACCCTCCCATGCCAACCAACCCTCCACGCCATAGGTCACGGAGCCGTCTTCGCTTTTGAAGCGGGCGGTCCAGTAGATGTTCGTGCCGAGGCTCTCTCCGGTGAGCGCGTTGAAGCCTTCCACCGGTCCGTCGGCATCGGTAAGGACGTAGAGACCGGGGTCATCACCGGAAGTGCCGGCACCGGCATAGGAAGCCGTCAATTCGATGTCATAGGCGGCCCCGGGCGTCAGTCCCGTGATGGTCATCGTGCCGGATTGATTTTCAGAAATAAAGAAGCGGTCGCTCAGGGACGGGGCGTCGGCCCATGCCGGGCTTTCCGTGCGGAAATCCCATGTGCCGGTGGAGGTGGAGTCCTGGATACTGCCGGCCAGAACGAGTCCCACGGGGGTTTGCAGTCCGGTACTGAAATCGATCAGATTTGAGGTGGACCCTGGGGCGGGGATCGTGTTCCAGTTGCCCGTGGGTGTCGTGTCGGCATCATTGAAATCGATGTGGATGAGCGTATCGGGCGCCTCATACACCGTCACGGTAACAGGGGCCGACGTTTCGGAGCCCTGGTTGTTTGTAACCGTGACCGTGTAGGAGCCGGAGTCGACCAAGGCCAGCGGATTGATGGACAGGGCATCCGTCTGGGCCCCGCTGATGGAGCCGCCATCCGTAAGATCAGCCCCGTTTTTCTTCCATTGATAGGCGAGGGTGGGCGAGCCCGTCGCCCCGACGGAGAGAAGCAGAGAGTCCCCCTCGACAAAGGAGCCGCCAACGGGTTGGGTCTGGATCGTCGGGGTGACTGCATTGACGGTCAGGGATGCCACCGAGCTGGTGATGCTTCCCTGGGCATTGGTCGCCATGACCGTGTAGTTGCCGGCGTCGGCCTGCGCCGCGGCAGAGATGGTCAACTGGTCGGTTGTCGTGCCACTGATTCCGGCAC
>JBNGDP010000148.1:0-8114 GCA_049975345.1 Oceanipulchritudo sp.
GTTGTAAGTTTTATAATATTGGATTTCCCTGTAGTGTAATTTTTACAACAGGTCAAGCCGGCATCTGTGCTTCCATGGAAACCGGACAACCCGCACTCGACCTTTGCCGGAATATGCTTCTGCATCCGTTGGATGATCGACTTCACACCGCCCGGGGAAAAGTACCGGGGATACATTTTCGACTGCGACGGGACCCTTGCCGATTCAATGCCGCTGCACCTGCGGGCCTGGAACCACGGTCTGGCCGCGGCCAAGGCGCCGCTGCAGATCGACGGCAAGGGCTTCATGACGGTGGCCGGGATGGCCCTCCGGCAGACCATCGAACACTGGAACGCGACGCACTCGATCCAGATCGACGCGGAGGTCGTGATGCGGGAAAAGAACGCTTTCTTCGAGGCCCATCAACCGGAAATCGCGCCCATTGATCCGGTGGTGGAATTCGCCCGGGCCTGCAAGGCGGAGGGGGCGGCCATCAGCGTCGCCTCCGGAGGAGGGCGCACGGATGTGCTCAAGACCCTGCAGATCATCGGGCTGGGGGACTTTTTTTCCCATGTCATCACCGCCGATGACGTGAAGCGTTCCAAGCCCGCTCCCGACCTGTTTCTTCTGGCGGCGGAAAGAATGGGGATCGCCCCGGCGGACTGCCTGGTGATCGAGGACAGCCTGCTGGGGATCGAGGCGGCCAACACGGCCGGGATGGCGTCGGTACTGGTTCCCCACCCTTTCTAGCCGGCTTAGCTGCGGGTCACCTGCAGGCCGTCCGCGGAAACATCCAGGGAAACGAAGCGGGCCCGGTCGTTGGGTGGGCTGGCCTCCAGGTGCTCGACGATTTTCTGTGCGCAGGAGCTGTCGTTGGCCAGCATGAGGAGGTACCCGCCTCCGCCGGCACCGAGGAGTTTGCATCCGGCCAGCCAGGGAGCAAGGGGCTCCAGGAGGGCGGCGATCTCAGGCGGATTGGTGCCGGGATCCAGCGACTGGTTCAATTCCCAGCTGCGGGCCACCGCGCGGCAGAGGCCATCATACCTTCCCTCCTGGAGGGAATGCTGCAATCCCTGCGCGTTCTCCCCGATCTTCTCAAGGACATCCAGCCGGTGCTGGCTGTTCAGGAACATCCCGCGCACGATTTCCCCGAGGACGCTTTTCGCAACCCGGGTGAGGCCCGTGTAGTAGAGAAGGATGTTGGGCTTGATGGACGGCTCGGTGAACAGGTGGTCGTCGATCCAGCGGATGATGGGGTTCTGCTCGAGTCCCGGCTGGGTCTCCAGGTACTTGAGGCCGCGGCAAATCCCGCCGTACTGGTCCTGCCAGCCTCCCCCGCTGGTCAGCATCTGCTCCAGCACAAGGACCCGCTGGCCAATGTCAAAGGTGTCCCACCCGAGCTGGCAGAGGTCGCTCAGGACGCCGAGGATGGTGGCCGAAAGGATGCTGCTGGTACCGAGGCCGGACCCCTTCGGGACCGCGCATAGTAGTGAAATTTCAATACCGCTGCCGAAGCGCTCCAGCAGGGAGGGAAGCTGAGGCGGGCACTTCCCGGAATGAAACTCGGGAAGGAAACCGCAGAGGGCCAGCGCCGCCTTGGGAATCGCGAATCCGGAGCCGACCTCCGCGTAGGAGCGCAGCTCCTCGTAGCTGTTCAACTCCTGCGAGACCCCCAGGTCGATCGAGCGCAGCTTGATCCCGCCCCCCTTTCGCGGCCGCGCGAAGACCTGGATCGGCGGCTGTCCGTTGAGCTCGACGGCAATGTTGACCACCTTGCCGCCGTTGATGAAGCAGTACGGGGGCGTATCGGTCCAGCCCCCGGCAAGGTCGAGGCGCACGGGGCTGCGCCCCCAGATGATCTGGTCCTCGAGGCAATCCAGCGCCGGGCGCACCGGGGTGTCCATGGCGCTGCGGATCATCGCCTCGCGCAGAGCCCCGAAGGCGCGCGCCTCCTCCTTCTCGAACGGCTCTTTCCGGAGGCGCTGCACCTGGGAGCGGAACATGGCGTCGCGCACGTGCCGGAAAAGGTCATCGGAGGCCTCGGGACGCTTCTCCGGAACGGAAATCGAAAACCGGGAGAACTTGCCTGCGAGATCCTCCAGGTCGACCTGGTAGAGGACGCTGCGATCGGCGTTTTCCGCGAGAACCGGCAGGCTGGCGGCCAGGTTTTCCTCCCGCTGCGCCCGGATGGCCAAAAGATCGGCCCGCGCGCTGATCTCCTCCGCGGAGACACGGGGCATGCAGCGATAGGTCCCCGAAAAATCCTCCGCCCCCTCGGCGGAAATCAGCCATTGCACGAAGGCCCCGTCGATCTTTCCCTCGAAGACCGGGAAAAGGGGCACCTGCTGGATGTCGGTGGTAGCCGTGCCGCCGAGATCCGTCAAGGTCAGCCCACGGGCCGCCAGCCAATCGGCGAGAGCCTGACCGCAATAAAGGGTATCCCCGGCCCCGACTTCCCCCCGGAAGGGATCGCGAAAGCCGTACACCCGCACCACCCGGCGCCCGTCCCGCAGGGGACAAACGTCCAGACAAGTCCCCGCCGGCAGGTCCAGCTGCCAGTCATTCTCCGGCACCCCGGTGATGACATGCTCCCGGCTGAGATTCCACCCCTCCGGCACGTGGCTGTTCTCGATCCACATCCGGGACTGGTCCGGGCACAGGCGCCCGCGTGCAACCAGGCTGTTCTGCACGAACATCGACGGGTGCGGCTTGATGTGACGGCTCGTCAGCCGGCGCTGGTCGATGATGCGGTTCTGCAGGTTGAGGCTCGACTGAATCAGATCGGGACCGCTTCCAAAATGATAAAACTCCCCGCCCTCCAGCGGTACCACGGCCGTGCGCAGGGCGTTCACCTCCACATCGTCCACATACGGACGGCTCCCCATGGCCGGACCAAAATCGCCGTAGAGGTCATAGTTGCCGATCTGCCCGCTTTCCAAAGCCGCCGGGTTCCCCATGCACCGCCGCAAGAGCAGATTTACCGCCCGAGCGCTCAGGATCCACACCCCCACATCCAGCAGGAAATAATGCTCGCTGCTGCATCGGCGCATTTCCTCCAGCGTCGGCTTCTGCAGCATGAAGGCCAGCTCCTCCGGACGCGACCGCGGCGTGAAAAACACCCCGTGCCGCGTCGCCTGCTCGGGCTCCCCCCACAACCCGAGGCACACCACGTCCGCCGCCGGCAACCGCTCCGGCAACCGCTCCGCGTGCAGCAGCACGTCCCCGCTCGCCACCAGCCAGCGCGATTCCGGATCCGCCCCCGCCATCACCCGCTCAAGAAAGGGCACCTGCAGATCCAGCAGGGTCTGGTCGATCCGCTGCCCAAGGGACCAGCGAAAGACCGGCACCGGGATCAGCGCCTTCCCCTCCGCCGCGTAAGCCGGCAACCGCCGGCTCTGTCCCCCCGCGTGCAGGAGGATTCCCTGTTCCCTTTCCAGCCATGTGGGGAAGCCCCCCGTCGCCCCTTCCCTTTTCCAGGTCTCCCGCAGCAGGTGCACCGTCCCGCCGCCGCTGCCCAGCTTCCGCCCGACCGGATCATGCGTGCAGAACCACTCCGGCCCCGCCTTCCCCGTCAATTTCCCAAAGGCGTCCGCCACCGCCGCAGACAAGCTGATCATCTTTCGCATGGCCCACACTTCATACCCCTGCGCCGCCAAAGCGCAATTCCCAACTGGGGAGTTGACAAGCCACGCCCCACCCCTTCTTTTACACCCTTCAGACTTGTGGTGGTAGTAGCTCAGTTGGTTAGAGCACTGGATTGTGGTTCCAGGGGTCGCCGGTTCAAGTCCGGTTTACCACCCCAGTTTTCCAAAACCTCGAAACCACAGCGCCCTTAGGCAACAGTCCTCTCAGTAGAGGCACGGGGCACACGGAGCACGCATAAGTCGCTGCTGGCAAAGACTTAGAAAACCTCTTGCTGCTTTGCCCGTTTTCTCAGTTCCGCACTCCGTCCAGACCGATTCTTGCAGACCGGACGCTAATTCTAAAAATCCGCCCCGATTCTCTCAGAATCGGCTGAGAATCCCGATTCCTTATTCAACAGTTTTTGAGGACTGGGCACACCAGACCGGACGGATTTTGGAAAGGCTATTTTGCCTCTTCTATTAGCTGTTCCTGCTTCCTTGGATCCAAAAGCCGGAGATTCATGATCCGGGTAATCCGCGAACGATCGAACCCTGTAATCACAGCCAGCTCGGCGTAGTCCCGGACCGTGCCCTCGGCCAACCATTCCTCGAAGATGATGGCAAATGCCATCAGGCGGGCCATTCGCGGGACTGACTTCAGTAGCTCCACTGGTTCCGGGTGTGGGCCTGCTTTGACTTTCCTCGCACCCCGGCGACCGGAAGCGAGGTGGATGGTGCGTTTGATCGTGGGCCCGGTCATGCTTCCACCTCCACTTCAATCGACTTGATTCCGTTGGGCCTGAAGGTCACCGCCAGCTCTCCGCTTTCGCCGGTGTAGGTGACCCGTTGGATCAGGAGCTGGATCAGGCGCTGGCGGTTCCTGTCCGGTCAGCGATTCCCACGCGGGGAAGAAGCTCGCCACCGCGTGGTTGAGTTCGGCTTCGGAGAGCGCCTGGTCGTGCAGCGTGAAGCTCTGCCAGTACGGCACTTGTCCCAGCCTTCCTTGCTGGCGCGGTTGCAGACGTAGTAGCGGTAAGTCTTCGCCCCCCGCTTAACCGCCCAATGGGACTGGAATCCTCAGCTTTGTGCAAATGGCACGTGCGGTGAATTTTTTAATCTCAGCGTGCCGTGGGACAGCTTGAATCTCCCCGTTGCGAGGATTCTGCCAGATTGAATGACTCCCGCCTTCCCTCGCCAATTGACAACCGTGGGCACGCAAGTGTGCCAGCAACGCGGCTCGCTTCATGCCGATAGGGCCGTGAGACGTTCGCCTTCGCCGAGCGAGCGCAGGGCTTCTTCCCGCCGGAAAGCCAGCACATCCTCGACCGCCTGTCGCAGATCCACAAGGCATTCGGCTTCCGTTTCGCCCTGGCCGTTCGCCTCAGGGAATTCCACACAAGTTGCGGCGAACCCTGTTTCACCGTCCTTGCTGCAATCATGAATCAATGCCGTTATCTTCATCTGGAAAATGTCCAAATTTTGACCGATGAAGTCAAGCGGACGGGTCCCTGGACAGGTGAAAATCCCCGCCACCACTCCCGCTGCCGCTCCCAAAATCCAACCCACAGGCCATTGAGTCGTGAAAGCCCAAGCGGATGGCACATGACGAGATAAATTGTTCATTGAAATTCCGTAATGATACCGGCCCGGTGGCCTGCGCCACCGCCTCGTTTTGACCCCTCCCAACCAAATCAGCGGGTTCTGGGACAGGCTCTAGAATAAGCATCCAATCCGGGACCCCATTCTTGGGCTTCGGATGGCACGGCCAGTTTTTCCAAAACCTCGAAACCACAGCGCGTTTAGGAAACCATTTTTGAGGACTGGGTACACCAGACCGGACGGATTTGGGAAAGGGGTTTTGAACCAATTCTGGAGGGAATGGCACTCGGTTAAGCGGGGCTGTCGAGAATTTTCCCTCAGCGGCTGCCCCAGAGGAATGGCCCATCGTCGATGACATCGTAAGGAGAGGAAGGCCCGTTCGACGAGCTCAGGGCAGGCCCGTCAGGGCCAATTATACCCATAGCCGTGGTCGAGCCTGCGAAGTCCTGCGCAGCAGGACGAAGCAGGCGAGGCCACGGAATTCGGAGGACAGGGATTCGAAGCCGCATCGCGGCGACCGAAAAGCGCCTCCTTTGGCTCGACGCTGCGCGCCTCCCTATAGCTTTTTCCCGCTACCCGTGGCCTCATCCACCTACGCCCTTGCGGGCTTCGGCGGATTCGACCACGGCTATGGGTATCAACGGCCCTAATGGGCCTTAGGGCCTGCGGCATTCAGAGGTTTCGTAAAAATGGCCAAACTCCAGACCCGGACCTTGGGCGGGAGTCCTTCCTTAACCGAGTGCCATTCAGTCTGGAGGCGCCCCTCATCCTGCCGGATCGGCTGGAGAAATTCGGAGGACTATCCTGCTGAAGGGAGGCGCGGATCCCAACGTTAGCGCAAGGGCCGGACCATGTTCCAGGTGTTTGCCGCGTAATAGTGGCCAGGGCGACCTTCCCGGGGACCGGGGCCGTCGGCGGTGGCGGCGAAAAGCCAGGCGGGTTCGTTTTTCTCGAACAGGATGAAGGGACGTTCGATGCTGGCCTGCATGGTTTCGGTCCCGTCGTCCCAGCGCATGGTGCGGGACCATGCCATGACCGGGTCGGCGAGGGACCAGTCCGTTCCGTTGGGCGAGTGCAGGTGCACGGCGGCGTGGAATTCCCCGGTGATCTTTCCGGTAAGGTCCTTGCAGACCATTTCGTAGTGGTCTTTCTCCCACCAGACAAACGGGTCTTCGATGCGGAGCCCGCTGCCGGGATCGACCACGGGTCCGTCCCCCACGCGGACAAACGGATGGTCGGGACTCTCCGCCACAGCAAGGCCCAGCCGGCATCCCGTGCTGCGGTAGTAGAGCAGGATCCGCCCATCGGGCGCAAGGCAGGCGGCGGGATTGGTGACGATATGGTTGTCCCAGTGATCGGGACGGTTGTCGAGGGTGGGGGTATCGGGCCGTTGCCAGGGACCGAAGACCGAGCCGGACCGGGCCATGCCGATGCGGATGTCATGGAACCAAAACGGCAGATCCCCGTTGCCGACGGGTTTGGCCCGGCGCAAGCGGTCAATCTCCGAAAGGTCGGGACGGGGGCCCGGGTAGCTGCTGCCGATGTAAAAGAGCAGGTACTCCTCCCCGCGCTTGATGATGAAAGGGTTGTGCGTCATCCGCCCGTCCCAAAAGTCCGGTCCCCGTTCCGGCAACACCACCTCTTCGAAGGCATACGGCCCTTCCGGCGTGTCCGATGAGGCGCGCACCACCTCGGATGCGGCCAGATAGCCATGGTAGAACGGGTAGGATTTGGGCCAGCGGGCCGCGAACATATGGTAACGGTCGTCCTCGCCTTTGACTACGGAGCCGCACCACACCCAGTAGTCGTCCTGTTGGAAGCCGCCGTGCCGGACGGCCGGGTGGAGTCGTTGATGAAAGGGAATCATGGCGTTTGTCTTTCGGTCGTTTGGGAACGGGACCAAGTCCCAAGCGGTGTCGCGTCGTCCCATCGTGAGGGCTAGCTCAAGCGCCTAGTCTTGATCGGTCAACCGCTTCTGGTTGATTGCATTGCTGCAGTTGAATTATAACAGTACCAAAATCCAAGGCTTGCCATCCTGTCCTAACGAACGAATGGCTTCAGTCTTGCAGCGCAGCTTGGAAATTATGTCCCTGGTGGAACAATTTCCTGTTCTTACCCAGACAATTGCCGGTGGGAATCCGAACACCAGGCCCCAGTCGCTGAAATCGGAATCCTTGGATACGATGCAATATCCGTTAACCTTGGCGAATTCCCAAACAGCCAAATCTGCCGCCCTATCCAATCCAAGTTCATGCAGATGCTTTGAACCCGGGAATTCCGCAGAAAGAATGGCTGGAATCCGCGGCGACAGGTTATGGTCAAACAGGAGTTTCATGCGGTAGCCAATACCTGGCTGCGCTCACGATCCGCTGCATAGGCCAAACAGGCCTTGATGTCAGCCGCCTCCAAATAGGGAAAATCCTGCAGGATTTCCTCCTGGGTCATACCGGAGGCCAGATAGCTGAGCACGTCATAGACCGTAATGCGCAATCCCCGGATACAGGGCCTTCCTCCGCATTTGCCTGCTTCAATGGTAATCCTACCTTCGCAATTCATGCTGCAAATATTCATCGAATTGAATCTTTCCGCAAGCATTTGTTGGCGCCCTTTCCGGACGCTTTGCGAATACCCGACCCGAGTGACAACAAACCGTCTTCGCCAGTGCCCCCGCATAAAAACTGAGAATTGTACCAATAAGCGTTGTGTCCGGCACCCCATCTTCGCTCGCTGCGCGAGCTTCGGGGTCTAGGGTCCAGGGTGAATGGCACTCGGTTAAGGAGGGCTGTCGAGGAGCTTCCCCAGTGGCTTCCCCGGGGGAATGGGATGCTCAAAATAGCCAACGCGCCTTGAAAAGGGGTGGAGATCCTCGCGGCCCTTCAGGCGGACTGGAGTTTGGCCATTTTACCGGGCCAC
>JBNGDP010000149.1:0-8092 GCA_049975345.1 Oceanipulchritudo sp.
CGCTCGAGCCAGTCCAAGCTCTGGCTTGGCCTGCCACGAGCTTGTCGAGTGGCGGGGCGGTTGGGACCCGATTACGAACCTTTGTGGAATGATTTTTAGGAGCTGCCATCTCGCGGGCAAGCTACCCTGAACCCCCTTTAAATAAAGGATTCCAGGCCGACCCCGCGCTCCATGAGCCCTCCCCAGTCACTGGAATCTGGTGGAACGATTCAGTGATTTCTGCAGGAAAATGGAACGAAAAGGCCGTCCGGGATTGCTCCGATCCACTGCAGTAATTGTTCCAATCATTCCACTTTGGTTTGTTCCGCGTTCTAAATTTCAGAATTCAAGCTTGCGGCGGCAGGGCTGTGGCCCATACTGAGAACAATGATTGAGGGTTTCGCGGACAAGCAGACCGAAAAGCTCTGGAACGGAAAGCGCACGCGTTTCCCGCCGGAGCTGGAGGACCGCATCGCCAACAAGCTCTCGGTCCTGAACGCGGCCACCGACCTTGCCGAACTGCGGGTGCCACCCAGCAACCAACTGGAGGCCCTGCGCGGCAATCGGAAGGGCCAGCACAGCATACGCATCAATCAGCAGTGGCGTCTCTGTTTCCGCTGGGACAACGGGAACGCCCACGACGTCGAAGTGACCGATTACCATTAACCATCCAACTGTTTTCACCATGACCACCACAAAGCCAACACCTGCCATTCTGCGCGCAACGCCCGGACGCATCCTCAAGGAGGAGTTCCTCGACGGTTTCAAGCTGACCCAGGCGGAACTCTCCGAGCGCACCGGCATCCCCCGCTCAACCGTCAATGAAATCATCAAGGGCAAGCGCCCCATCAACGCCGAAACCGCCCTCGCCCTCGGCATCTTCTTCGGCACCAGCGCCCAGTTCTGGCTCAACCTGCAGACCCAGTTCGATATCCGCCGCATCCAGATTGAAAAGGAAGCCCAATTGCGCTCACGCATCCGGCCGGTGGCGGTCGCCTAAGGTACAAACTGCTTTATACAAAGATGTTTGTATGGCGGGGCGGTTGGGACCCGATTACGAACCTTTGTGGAATGATTTTTAGGAGCTTCAGTCCGGAGGGCAGGTTGCCCTGAAACCCCTTTAAACAAAAGCTTCCAGCCTGATCCAGCCTGGGGGCGACTCTCAAAAGCAACGGGAGTATCTTGAAACGATTCGCCCGATTCTGTAGGAATTTGGAACGAAGGGGTATCCGGGAGCACTCCGATCACCTGCAGTAATTGTTCCAATCATTCTACATTCACCCCGCCCGTGGTTCTGTTTTTCAGAATTTTAGCTTGCGGCGACAGCTGTCAAGTGATACGAACTTTTGCGCAGTTAGTTGATACGACCCTTTACGCACAAGGGGCTCAGGGATTGGCGGTTAATGTTTAGTTGGATTTATACGAGGGAAGCAGGATGCCCCCCTAGGGGGGCGCGCGGCTTCCCTGAAGATGGGATGGTTTTATTTGAGCATGCGTTCGAGATCCTGCAGGCGGTAGGAGCGGCCGCGGATATTGAGGGCGGCGCACTTGTGCAGGAGGCGGTCGAGGATGGCGGCGGTCATGGCCTCGTCGCCGGCGAAGATGCCTGGCCAGTCCTTGATGCTCTTGTTGGTGGTGATGACGGTGGAGCCCCTGCCGTAGCGGTAGCTGATGAGGCGGAAGAACAGGCTGGCATCGGCGGCGCTCATGGCCTCGAAGCCGACTTCGTCGACGATGAGGTAGGAGACGCTGAAGTACTTATTGCGGCGCAGCCTGGCCGGCGGGATGTCGGCGTCCTTGCGCATGTCGTGGAGCAGGTCCTCGAGGCGGTAGAAGACCACGCCGAAGCCCTTAGCCGCCCAGAATCTCATTGGCAATGACTCTGTTCTCAGGGGTCAGCTCAAGTGGATTTGGTTTCGTATCGTCGCATGATGATCTCGAAGAGGTAAGCGGACCGAAATCCCACGTAGGCGGCCGTCGCTGCCACGACACCACGGAGCAGATTCCCAAATCCTTGCGTCGCCCGGTCGAGTTGCGCAAGGCGGGAGCGGATATCAATCAGGACACTGACACGAGCATCGGCCATTCAATGGCCAGCGGCGTGTCAACAAGTCCTGCGCCTCTCAAAGCCGGTCGGACCACTTGGCGGGATCCTCTGCACCATGAAACAGTCCGTAAAAACGGACCATGTTTTCATGCGGGAGGAATTCATAGTGGATGATATGGCGCCGGAACTTGCCCAACATGTAGTGGCGCGTATTGCCATAGAGGCAGGCCCACATCAGGGGACCCGTGCGAATGGCCTCAATGGCATTCTCCAGCTCATCCAGAAACTCCGCCCCAAGGGCGGCCTGCGCGTCCAGATACAGTGCATGACCCTCGACATCCTCCCAGAAAAGCGGATGGAATTCGATCTGCGCTCTCACCGTCAGGCGTGCCGCAGGTTGCCACGCAGGTGGCCGAGCTTGTCCCGGAAGGTTGCCTCGCTCATTGGAGCCACTTTGCCGGAACGCATTTCCTCAGCCCGGCGGATGCTTTCAGCCAGATGGGACACATCTGTGGGCAGGCTGCTGGCCAACCGTAGGAAGATGCCTTTGCGCTCCTCTTCCGGGAGGGCCAGAACATCGTGGGCCAATTGTTCAGCGGATGCCTTCATGAACCAATATTCTCCATGGAAAACCCTGCCTGTAAAGCGCGGATTGGTCAATCCAGAGTTGCTCCCCACTGCTCGAAAATCCGCCCAAGGCCCTCGGAATCAGCAGGTTTCGCCGGAAACAGTGAATTTCCCAACTTCTTCCGGAACTGCTCGAGCTTCCTTCCCGCCTCCTTAGCCTTCGACAAGCTCTGGCTTGGCCTGCCACGAGCTTGTCGAGTGGCGGAGAGAGAGGGACTCGAACTGGGTTTTGTAAGGCGTTAATTTACAGCTACTTACGGAAGTGGCAAATTTTTGGTAGAGGCAAAATCGATGCACCAGAGTAGCGCTTAGTTGTGTTCTGTTGTGTTCGGGTTCGAAAAGCCGCCGCAAGCTCATGTCCCAACCGCTTGGGCTTTCACCACGCAATGGCCTGTAGGTTGGTTTTTAGTTGTGTTCTGTCGTATTGAAGGGGAAACGCTAATTTGAGGAACATGAACTTTCAGAATAGAGGCTCGATCAGAAGCAATCCGCTCCTTCATTTCCGATTCGAGTGTCAATTTTTCCGGACATCACTTGTTGGTCGCTATCAGATGGAGTACTGCTATTTAAGTCCTTACGTGGCCGGAATGCATAAATCAGAAGAAATAACATGCGGAGGATCAAATCCGATGTGCTGCCGGCGCTTTGAGTACTGAAAGTCCACGGACTTACCGTCCACTATTACATGGGTCTGGCTGACGGTCCGGGTGGCAGGACGATCCATGAGGATGGCCTGCTGGGGATTGTCCGGATCTTCCACATTAAATAGACCGAAGAGCCCGTCGATCCATTCCTTATATCTGCCCCTAGGCTCCTTGAGGCGCTGCAGGAGCCGCAAACGGTGCGGTTCAACGGCCTCCGGATCCTGGGAAGAAGAAGTTTCATAGCCGAACAATCTTTGCGACCGTGACCACGCCTTAACCGATCCATCCCAGGTGAGACGACCGACATCGATAACTTCAGGACTGCGCCGACGAAATACCATTAGTTTGAATGGATTGTACCGAACGAGGGGCAAGGTATCCCTGCATGCAGCCAACTGGCTGAAATTGTTGAAAGCGGTGAATTGCAGGGGCAGCCAACCGCGCGTGGCCAATTCGTTCACTGGCTTGGACACCGGTCCATTCCGGTAATCGTTCAAGAGTGCAGCTACAGTTCCCCCTGAGTTGACCGCCAACCACGTTCCTCCGCCTTGTGGATCGCGTGCGAAAAGTCTCCGGCAACCCGTTCGGTCCACATGAAGGGCCGGCTCATCCGCCTCCGGTCGACTACGGGCCTCGTCACGGTTAAAGAGGATGTTCATCCTCCCTTCGTCATCCAACCAGTACGCCAGGGTGCACATTTCAGGGAAGGGTTGCGCGCAACCAGTGAAGCAGACTCAGGAGAAACATGATCGTGCTCGCAAGCCACAGTGCGGTAAGGGCCATGTAGAATGCCAGCTTTCGGTTCAGTCCCAGTGGCAAAATCAGGAAAACTTCGAGGAATCCCAGGAGCATAAGCGAACAAAAAGGCATGGCATAGCCCCTCCCGAGGGATGCCCCGTTGAGGATGAAGATGCTGGTATTGAGCACCAACAGGAGGCTTGTCGCCCGGGAAAGATTACCCCAAAGAATGTCGATGTTATCCCGGAAGCAGGCCTCACAGCGCGACCAGAATCCACGACTGTCCCCCCGCGTCTGCACTGGCGTGTCGTGATGCAAATTGTCCCTCCCTTATTGCATTCCGATCCGCTCCTGATAGCGCAAAGTAGAGGGAGCGATGCCGAAATTATCCGGAAACTTCCGCAGGCCCTGTATCCACAGGATGGTACGGAGCAGGGCGAAGTGGTGGACCGTGTGACTTAAAAGAAACTGCAACTCCCGTTCGACATTCGAGCGGCTCTGGCGCGGTGAACCCCCATCATCGAGAATGATTAGGAGCGGATCCTCAAAACTTTGTGAGGAAACGTTGGCGAGACCGTTGATCAGGTCCAGCGCCAGATCCAAGGCCGTCTTGCGGCAGGTTTCCACGGGGGAACCCCGGTCACGCCGGTCGTAATCGACAAGCCCTTCGTCGAGCCCGTGGAGGAAATTCCCGTAATGCTCCAGTATGTGCCGCATGTGCCCGCCAGGCGTGCTGTCGAAGCAGGCCTCGCTTGCGGCTGCATAGGATTCATCATAAATCCCCTCGAGAAGGCCCACGGCCTGGCTGAGAAGGGATCGGTTCGCATCAATGAGATCATTCATAAAGGTAAGGGTCTGCTTTCGGAAGGTGAAATTACAGCAGTGATTGTATGGCGGTCTCAAAAACCTGCTTGTCGACGTATCCCACATGGCGGCTGACTATGCGCCCATTGCGGTCGATCAGAAATGTGGTCGGTAAAGCCTCGATGCCACCGAAGGCCTCGAGGATGGATTGGTCCGCCATGGCCAGAGGATACTGGATCCCGTATTCCCGGGCGAAGGAATTGACCACTGGAGGGCCGTCCCGGTCGAGGGATACGCCAACAATCACCAGTCCTGAATCGCCATAGGCCTCCTGCAGTTCCACAAAGCCGGGAATCTCCTTCCGGCAGGGCGGGCACCAAGTCGCCCAGAAATCCACCAGCACCACTTTGCCGGCCAGGGACTCAGCCGAAAGCTGTTTGCCGTCAAGGGTCTGCACGGTCCACTGAACCTTGCCCTCCTCTTGCGATAAGGAAGCGGGTTCCTTTCCAGTCAGGCCCATCGCCAAGGTGATACCTGCGCAGGCAGGACAGGACTTCGTGACACCCGCGACAATCACATAGGCGCCGATGCCCAGAATGATCAAAAGGGTGACCGCATGGCGGCTAAGAAAACGGAGGGTCTTGTTCATCATCATAAATCAGCTGTTCTTGAATTTCATGAAACGAAAGGGATTCAGGTAGCGGTACCAGCCCGTTATCAAAAGAATGGTTCCCGTGACCAACACCAGCGGTTGCATCCAGTGCCAACCGGTCAGGGCGCTCAGCCCGTACCCGGCCACAAGGGAAAGCAGGATCGCCTGCCCGGGGCACATGCCGCTTCCGCCGCATCCCCCGGCACAGGCGATCCTGTCGCTGTCTCGCTCATTTGCTGTCTCGATCCTGTTGCTACGAATATCCATTATGAGCATAAGAGACAGACCGGTCTGTTTTATTCCTGTGGAAAGGGAATATTTCCAGCCCGGCGGATTCCCATGGGAGTGAGAAGCGTGATCAAGTGGCGACGGAGCATCCTGTGGGGTGTATTTGCGTGGTATTTAGTGGAGGTTCTCCGGCTGGGCGGCGGATCTGCTGAGATCTGGATTAGGGCGCTGGGGATCGCCGTCATTGTGGGAGCGGTGCTGACCCTGAGTGCCCTTGGAGAGGGGGCCTCGATCAGGTCACTGGGTGGCTGGCGGATCTTCCGATTCCATCTAATCCCCTTTTGCGTGTCCAGTTACTCATCCCTCACGCAGGGTGAGGGATACTGGCTTGTATTCGCCCCGCACGCCCGCGACAACCTGGTGAATCTTCTTGTTATGGCGCTAACCGTCCTCATCCTGATCACTGCTGGAAGGGTGCGTCGAGCCCGGACAGCTCCCGGTTTTAACAGCAAGAATTCCATTTGATGAGCTATTTCAAAGAATTACCAACTTCGGCCAGGTTGCTTGACGTGTTCAAGAGCTACCCGGAGCAGTGCTATCCCCTTATCCAATACCACCAGCGACTGTTGCGGGAGGATTCGCCATTCAGCATCGGGGAGCGGGAATGGATGGCGGCTTATGTATCCGCCCTGAACAGCTGCCGCTATTGCGCGGGGGTGCACGAGGCGACAGCCCGACGGTTTGGAGTGGACGAGACGGTGATGCGGCAATTAGTGGAAGATCCGGACCAGGCGGAGGTGCCCGCGCGGATGCGACCCGTCTTCGCCTATCTGAAAAAGCTCACCGAGTGCCCATCGCGGATTCTCCCGGAGGATGCCGAAGCGATCTTCGCCGCCGGTTGGAATGACCGCGCCCTGCACGACCTGGTCGCCATCGGAGCCCTTTTCAACTGCATGAACCGGCTGGTGGAGGGATTCGGAATTTCGGCGGATGGCGCCTACTTCGCGGTTTCCGCTGAGCGCCTGGCCAGTAAAGATGGCTATGGGGCCCTGCTGAACATGCTGAAGTAAGAGAGGGCACCTCGAACTCGATTTCAAGCGATTCAACGCAGATTTCAAACCACACTTGGGAAAATACGTAAATGGAATCCTTTCAGTCGTTGTATTTGGATATTGTAAGGGCTCTCCATTTGCTTAGTCCCAGAAAACGTCCAGAAGTTCATCGCGCTCGACCAGTTCAGAGCGACCTTGTTTAGTTTGGGCGAACACCCGGATGTGGCGGAAACGGATATGCACATCCTGACCGGCGCGGAGTGCGAGTTCCGCGAGTTCAGCCCGCGAAACCTCCGCCTCAACAAGCTCTCCTGTGGCGGTGCGGCGCAGCGTCACCCGACCGGCGCTGCCGGCCGAGAAGATGTGCAGGACGCGCGCCTCAAGGCCCTCGGGGGTTTCTTTCGCCAGAATTTCAATATCGTGGGGGCGCACATACAGGTGGCCGACGTTGTGTGCTGGCGTGCCCTGCCCGCGGAGTCGATTCACATTACCCATGAATTCGATGACGAAGGGTGAGGCGGGATGGTCGAAGACATCCTGTGGGCTGCCCACCTGTTCGATCGTGGCGTTGTTCATGACGACGACCTCGTCGGCCAACTCAAGCGCCTCCTCCTGGTCATGGGTAACGAAAACGGTAGTTAGGTTAATCCGCTCGTGAAACTGCCGCAACCACCTCCGCAGATCCTTGCGCACCTTGGCGTCGAGGGCACCGAATGGCTCGTCCAGCAGCAGGATGCGCGGCTCGACGGCCAGCGCACGGGCCAGCGCCACGCGTTGCCGTTGCCCGCCTGAGAGCTCGTGCGGGAGGCGGTTGCCATAGCCCTCCAATTGGACGAGCCCAAGCAGTTCTTCCACTTTTGTCCGAATCGCCGTCGGATCCGGCCGATCCGATTTCCGGCGGACATTCAGGCCGAAGGCGATATTGTCCGCCACACTCATGTGGCGGAACAGCGCGTAGTGTTGGAACACCATACCGACCTTGCGCTGGCGCGCAGACAGGTGGCTGACTTCTTCACCGTGGAAGGATAGTGAACCGCTTTCCGGATCAGGCGATTCCAACCCGGCGATGATGCGCAGAAGTGTGGTTTTTCCGGATCCGGACGGCCCGACCAGGGCGACCAGATGACCGGTCTCCACGGACAGGTCCACTTTTGCCAATGCGGTGGTTTTGCCGAAGGTTTTGATGATGTTGCGGGCTTGAATGCTCATATTTCTTTAAGTTGATGAAGTGGTACGTTGTCGGGTTGGCGCTCGTCGGCGCGGGCGCGCGCGGCGCGGCTGATGCGCCATTCGATGAAGGACTTTCCGGCGAGCGTGACCA
>JBNGDP010000150.1:0-4142 GCA_049975345.1 Oceanipulchritudo sp.
AAGGTGCGCTGCCACGGCCTCAGCAGGAATTCTTGTGAAAGGGATGGGGCCGGGCCGACGCCCCCATCGTCTTCACCGCCCTTGCCGAGCTCGCCGTCATCAACGGTATCGAGAACAGCAATACGATCGCCGACCCGATGCTCGGGGGGATCAGCCGGACCACCGACGGCGGCCTCGATCCCGTCCCCATGTCCGGAAGTCCGGCCTATTCGGCCCCGTTCTCGGCCCCGGTCAACGACTTCTTTGACGATGTCGACTTCAAGGGCGCCTTCTCCCTCGACACCGGCAACTGGGCCGCCGGATGGACCTACCTGTCCCAGCAGGGATACTTCGGCGCGGAAGGGGCCTGGATCCTCACCGACAACCCCGGGTATGTTTACAGCTATCTTGGCTTCCTCGGCCCGGACCAGTTCGTGTATTCGCTGAGCCTCGACAATTTTGTCCACATTGGCTCGGACGACGCGAACGGGAGCTGGGTGTACGTCACCAGGTAACGACTTCTCTTCATAAACATCAATCAGCAGGGTGGGCTTCCCATGGAGGCCCGCCCTGCTTCTTTTGCCCGCCGCGAACCGGGTCAGCGCGCTGAAAGGACCTTCTTCTCGTATTTCCGGACCTCGTCGATCCATTGCGTCTCGGCGGGGACCTCGCAGCGCCGGCAATGTTCGGCCCAGACTTCCCCCCATGGGAGGGCCTTGGCGGTCTCCAGCAGGGCCAGCCGGGCGGTGTGGTCGCCGGCCTCCTCGGCCTCGCGCAGCCTATGCCCCGGTTCGAGCAGGGCGCAGAGCAGGGCCTTCTGGGTGGCGCGGGTGCCGATCGTCCAGGCGGCGAGGCGGTTGATGGAGGCGTCGAAGAAGTCGAGCCCGATGTGCGTGCGGTCGAGGGCCTCGCAGCGGACGATCTCCTCGAAGATGGCGCGGGTGGGGTCGTCGAGGATCACGACATGGTCGGAGTCCCAGCGGACGCCCCGGCTTACATGGGTGAGGATTTCGGGAACAAACTGGAGAACCGAGGAAATCTTGTCGGCCAGCGATTCGGTGGGATGGAAGTGTCCGGCGTCCAGACAGAGGCAAAGCTGGTTCTTGACCGCGTAGCCGAGGTAAAACTCGTGCGAGCCGACGGTGTAGGACTCGACCCCGAGGCCGAAAAGCTTGCTCTCCACCGCATCAATGCACCATTTCCCGTCGACCTCCGCGGCGAGGACGGCGTCAAGGGCTTCCTCCAGCCGTTTGCGCGGACCGGCCCGGTCGGCGGGCAGATCCTTGTACCCGTCGGGTATCCAGATGTTGTTGACGACCGGGTTCCCAAGCTGGCGCCCCATTTCCTCGGCCACTTTCCGGCAGGCGATGCAATGGTCGATCCAGAATTGCCGCACCTTCGCGTCCCGGTGGGAGAGCGTGAAGCCGTCATCGGCCATCGGGTGGGCAAAGCAGGTCGGGTTGAAGTCCAGTCCCCACCCGCGTTCCCTTGCCCAGTCGATCCACGACTGGAAATGGGCCGGCTCGATCGCGTCCCGATCGGGCAGGGAAGGGGTGTCCGCGTAGATCGCGTGCAGGTTCAGCCGGAGCATCCCGGGAATCAGGCCGGCTGCCGCCTCCAGGTCGGCCCGCAGTTCGTCCGGGGTGCGGGCCCGGCCCGGATAATTGCCCGTGGCCATGATTCCGCCTCCACCGGAGGCCTCCTTCTTTTCAAAGCCCGTCACATCGTCCCCCTGCCAGCAATGCAGGGAGATCGGCGTATCGGCCATGGTCTTCAGGACGGTTTCCGTGTCCACCCCGAGGGTGGCGTACTGTTCGCGTGCTTCAGAGTAACTCATGTGGGATATCAAAAGGAATCGTTCCCGATATTACAATGAAGGAGATTGGAGGTTGTTGCGCAAAATCAACCAGTTTTAATCCACATGATTTCGATGTGGCTCCACATGGGTGGTGACGTGGAGTACGGTGGGGGAGGGCAGCCGCAGGAGGTGGTCCTTGGTCGAATGGGCGATTTTATGGCCTTCCTCGACGGAGATGGCCGGGTTGACCTCGATGTGCACGTCGACCAGGTATCCACGGCCGCTTCGGCGGACGATGAGGGTTTCCACTTCCCTGACCCCATGAATCTGCTGGATTTGCTTCAGGATCGTCCGCGCCTCCTCATCCTCGATCCGCCGGTCCATGAGTTCATCGAGGGCCGGGTGCATGATCCGCCAGGCGTTGTAAAGGATGAGGCCGGTCACGAGGAGCGCGGCGAGGTCATCGAAGAAGGCGTACCGCGGTCCGGCGAGGACGGCGACGAGGATACCGGCGAGGACCCCCAGGGAGGTGAGGGAGTCGCTGCGGTGATGCCAGGCCTCGGCGCGCAAGGCCCCGCTGTCATGGCTGGCGGCGCCTTTGAGGGTGAACCGGTACAGGCCCTCCTTGGCGAGGATAATGGCAATCAGGGCGGGCACCGTGAACAGGGCGGGGGTCAGGTGCGGGGAAAACATTTCCCCGAGGGCGTGCCAGAGGATGATCAGGGCTGAAACAACCAGGCCCACGCCGGCCAGCAATGCGGCCACCGCCTCCGCCTTGCCGTGTCCGTAGGGATGGTCGTGATCGGCCTCCCTGCTGGCCACCCGCAGCCCGTTCCAGACGATCAGGGAGGAAACGCAGTCCGCCAGCGATTCGATCCCGTCGGCGATCAGGGCGTAGGAGGAACCGAAGACCCCCACGAGGATCTTCAATGCGGCGAGGGAGATGTTGGCGATGAAACTGACCGCACCAATGGACTCGGGCCGATTGCTCATAGCCTTCATTGTTCGGAGATCATCACCCATTGCAGTATAAATCTCCTCCTTTTACATTTGAAGGGGGTGTTGCTTGCTCGCGGGCAAAGCGCAGGCTTGTCATTAAAAAACCGGAATCTGAAAGTCATCCCATGGCTCACTACGTCATGCTGACACAGGTATATCCGCCGGATCCGGCGGCGCCCGGGCAGCATTTCGAGAGCGCGGCCCTGCGGCTGGCCTCCCGTGGCCACCGCTTGACGGTCTACACATCGGACCGCGATTCGAGCGATTCATCGATTCGTTTAAACGGGAGTTCCCGCCATCCCGGTGTCCGCGTGGTGCGACTTCCCTGGAGCAACTTCGGCATCCGCAGCCAATTTCTGCGGCACCTTTCGCAGATGGTGTATCTTGGGCAGGTATTCTTCCGTCTTCTCATCAAAGGGGGGGTTGACGGCGTGATCCTGACAACCAATCCCCCGACGGTCGGAATGATGTACCTTGTCCTGAGGGCCTTTCGACGTTTCCCGACCCTGTACTGGGTGATGGACGTCAACCCGGACCGCAGCATCGCGATGGGGCACCGGGGCGAGGACAGCCCGATGGTGGTCCTCCTTGACTGGTGCAACGGGCGGATCTACCGGATCTGCGAAACCGTTGTCGTGCTGGATCGCTACATGCGGCAGCGGATCCTGCGCAAGAATTTTCTTCGCGACGAGGAATGCGGCAAGGTGGAGATCATCCCGCCATGGCCGCTGGAAAAGGAGCTGCGGCCCGTGCCGCGGGAGGAGAACACCTTCCTGACGGCGCACAACCTCGAGAACAAGCGCTGCATCTTCATGTACAGCGGCAATCATAGCCTGGTGCATCCCCTGGGGACGCTTCTCTCGGCGATCCGCGCGCGCAAGAACCGGGAGGACCTTTCCTTTTTGTTCGTGGGGGGCGGCGAGGCCAAAGGAGGAGTGGAGAGTTTCATTGAGGAACAGCGGCCTTCGAATGTGCGGAGTTTTCCCTATCAACCGCTGGAGACGCTCAGTTTTTCCCTTTCCGCGGCCGACGTGCAGATCGTGGTGATGGGGGACCCGATGGTGGGCATCGTCCACCCCTGCAAGATTTACGGGGCCATGGCCGTCGGGAAGCCGGTGCTGTACATCGGTCCGCTCAAGTCCCATCTGGGCGAACTGGTCAGCCTGTGCGGCTTCGGTTGGGTGGTCGATCACGGCGAGGTGGAACGGCTGGAGGCCTTGATCGATGAGATCGCCGCCATGCCGAGGGAAGAGCGAGAGGCCATGGGGGCCCGCGGCCGGGAGCTCATCGGGAAGTCCTACTCCGCCGAGATCCTTGCGGGGCGGTTTTGTGAGTTGGTTGAGGGTCTAAGGACTCCAAGGACTAA
>JBNGDP010000150.1:4242-8042 GCA_049975345.1 Oceanipulchritudo sp.
GACCAAGGACTAAGGACGTAAACGAAGTGTCGCAGGCATCCCTGCCTGCGGTGATCTGCAGGAGTCCCCGCAGGTTCAGAAACCGATTCATGGACAGGCAGGGCTGGCTGTTACACATTTCCTCGACCTTTGTCCTTAGTCCGAATGGCACTCGGTTAAGGAGGGCTGTCGAGGATTTTCCCCGGTGGTCTCCCCGGGGGGAATGGGATGCTCAGAATAGCCAACGCGCCTAACAAAGGCGCGGAGATCCTCACGGCCCTTCAGGCGGACTGGATTTTGGCCATTGTACCGGGCCGCAGATGGCCCCATTGGGGCCATTTCCGGGTCGCGACATTTTGGAAATGGTCCAAAAATTCAGACCCGCCCCTCGGGCGTGACAGATGGCCGGGCCCTCCTTAACCGAGTGCCATTCGCCTTAGTCTTTCGTCCTTCGTCCTTCGTCCTTCGTCCTTCGTCCTTCGTCCTTCGTCCTTTGTCTTTTGTCCTTTGTCCTTCGACCATTATGAAGATTGGCCAGCTGCTGCTCGAAGCGGGGCTTGAGGCGGTTCCCGATGTGGGAAACGGCGGCTTCCAATCCCTCCTCGAGGTAGACTTTCCCGATCTCGGCCTCGACGCGGGTGGGTTCCCCGAGGGTGGCCAGGAAGGCGTTCGAAGTGAGACGGACAAAGAGCTCCTGGCGGGTGAGGAGGGGATGGTCCGCTTGTTCAAGCAGCCATTCGCGGGCGTACAGGGCGAGGACGGCATCCCCGATCCAGGCCAGTTCCCTGAGTTCACGCACGTCCATTCTCCCCAGAGTACGCTTACAGGGGTTCAAATCAAGGGGATATGGAAGAACCGACATTGACAAAAGCGGGCCAAGCTGATTTCAAGGGGCCCGAATTCGAACGATTTGCCCCGATATCATGATGGAAACCATAAAATACCTACTCAGCGACGATCAACTCCCGACCCAGTGGTACAACATTGCGGCGGATCTTCCGGGCCCCCTGGCCCCGGTGCTGCATCCCGGAACCGGAGAGCCGGTCGGGCCGGAAGATCTGGCCCCCCTGTTCCCGCTGGCCCTCATTGAACAGGAAGTTTCCAGGGAGCGCTGGATCGAGATTCCCGAGCCCGTGCGCCGGATTCTCCTGCAGTGGCGCTGCACCCCCTTGTACCGGGCCCGTCGTCTGGAGAAGGCGCTGGATACCCCGGCGAAGATCTATTACAAGTACGAGGGCGTCAGCCCGAGCGGATCGCACAAGCCCAACACGGCGGTGGCGCAGGCCTACTTCAACAAGCAGGCCGGTATCAAAAAGATCACTACGGAAACGGGGGCCGGCCAGTGGGGGTCCTCCCTGGCCATGGCCTGCCAGATGTTCGGCATCGAGTGCCTCGTCTACATGGTGAAGGTGAGTTTCAACCAGAAGCCGTACCGCCGCGCCCTGATGGAAACCTTCGGGGCCACCTGCCTTGCCAGCCCGAGCACGACCACGCAGTCCGGAAAGGCCATCCTGGAAAAGGATCCCGACTGCACGGGCTCGCTGGGGATCGCCATTTCCGAGGCGGTGGAAGTGGCCGCCCAGAACGGGGACACCTGCTACTGCCTTGGCAGCGTGCTCAACCACGTCCTCCTGCACCAGACGGTCATCGGCGAGGAGGCCCTGATGCAGCTGGAAATGGCGGGCGACTATCCGGACGTGGTTGTCGGGTGCACCGGCGGCGGTTCGAACTTCGCCGGCATCGCCTTCCCGTTCCTCGGGCGCAAGCTGCGGGACAAGCAGGACATCCGCCTTGTCGCGGTCGAGCCGTCGGCCTGTCCGTCCCTGACCAAGGGCCGCTTCGCCTATGATTTCGGCGATACCGCGCACCTGACCCCGCTGGTGAAGATGCACACCCTTGGCAGCACTTTTGTCCCGCCGGGCTTCCACAGCGGGGGCCTGCGCTACCACGGGATGGCCCCGCTGGTGAGCCACGTCGTGGCCCACGGGCTCTGCGAACCGGTCTCCTACAACCAGCTGGAGTGCTTTGCGGCCGGGGTCCAGTTCGCGAAGGCGGAGGGGATCCTCCCGGCTCCCGAGGCCAACCACGCGGTCGTCGGGGCCATCCGCGAGGCCGAGCGCTGCAAGGCCGAGGGGAAGGCGGAGACCATCCTCTTCAATCTCTGCGGCCACGGCCACTTCGACATGCAGGCCTACATCGACTACAACGCGGGCAAACTGCAGGATTACGAATACCCGGAGGAGGAGATCGCCATGGCCCTGGCGGGGCTGCCCTCCTATGGCAACACATGATGCGCCTGACTTTTCTTGGTGCCGCCGGCACCGTCACGGGAAGCCGTCACCTCGTCGAGGTGAACGACAAGCGGCTGCTGGTCGATTGCGGCCTCTTCCAGGGCCCCAAGAAGAACCGGCTCAAGAACTGGGAACCGTTCCCGGTGGAGCCGTCGAGTATCGACGCGGTCATTCTCACGCACGCCCACATCGACCACATCGGCTTTTTGCCGGCGGTGGTGAAGGAGGGCTTCCGCGGCCCCATCTACTGCACGAAGGCCACGGCCAACCTGGCCGGTATTCTTCTTCCCGATACGGGGCACCTGCAGGAGGAGGAGGCCAAATGGGCCAACAAGAAGGGCTACTCCAAGCACAAGCCGGCCAAGCCGCTCTTCACGGAGGAGGACGCGCGGGAGGTCCTGCAGTACCTCGAGCCCGTGGACTACGGCCAGCACTTCCACCCGGCCCCGGAGGTCCGCGCCAAGTACCGGGATACCGGGCACATCCTCGGGGCGGCCTTCCTTGACCTCAAGACCATGAACAAGTCCACCAACCGGAAGATCGTCTTTTCCGGTGATGTGGGCCGGCCGGTGGACGCCATCCTGCGGCCGCCCGTGTCCGCCTACAATGTGGATTACCTGGTCATGGAATCCACCTACGGGGACCGCCTGCACGAGGAGGAATTTTCGGAAGACGAACTGGCGCGGGTGGTCAACGAGAGCATGGACCGGGGCGGGGTGCTGGTGATCCCGGCCTTTGCCGTGGGCCGCTCCCAGACGATTCTCTACGTCCTGCGTGAACTGGAGGAGGCCGGGCGCATTCCGGAGGTTCCGGTTTACCTGGATTCCCCGATGGCCAACAGCGCCCTCGGTGTGCACCGCGACCATATCGCCGACCTCAACCTGTTGTGCCGGAAAAAGTCCCTCGCCGGGGTGCGGCTGTTCCACCCGAAGCAATTGCGCCTTTCCGTGACCCGCAACGATTCGATCAAGATCAACGACATCAAGAAGGGGGCCATCATCATTTCAGCCAGTGGCATGGCCACCGGGGGACGCATCCTCCACCATCTCAAGGAGCGGCTCCCCGAACCGCAGCATACCATCCTATTCATCGGCTACCAGGCCGAGGGGACGCGGGGACGGACCATCCTTGAGGGCAGGGAAAGCGTCCGCATGTTCGGGCGCGATATCCCGGTCAGGGCCCGCATCGAGCGCATCGAGGGATTTTCCGGGCATGCCGATTACCGCGAGCTGCTGGCCTGGATGATGGGCTTCAACAAGTCACCCGAACGCACCTTTCTCGTTCACGGGGAGCCGGAGGCCGCCAAGGCCATGGCCGGCCATATCCGCGATAAACTGAAATGGGACGTCACCATCCCCGAGGAAGGGGACCACGTCCTGCTCGATTTTTAGGGTAAGCCGATGAGTCGGGCCTTCAGGCCCGGTTGCTGCGGCGGGTTCGCCCCGCTGTCAAACCTGGGCCGGTTGCGGGGGCAAGCCCCGCTGTCAAACCTGGGCCGGTTGCGGGGGCAAGCCCCGCTGTCAAACCTGG
>JBNGDP010000151.1:0-7909 GCA_049975345.1 Oceanipulchritudo sp.
CCTTGCGGGCTACGCGGGATCCGGGCTGGGCTTGCTGGTATGGAATCCGGCCTTTGGTCGTTGTCCAAGACGCACCATCCGCCGCGATGAAATTTCCACGAATTTCCACGATGAACCCTTTTTTATTCCCAATCCGGAGGATTATGGTTTTGTGAACAGCAGCCCGCATGGAAATTTCCCGACAGTATCTTGGCTGGGACCGGCCGTTCACGCTTCTTTTCGCGGAGCGCCTGCGAGAGGAGGCGGGCAGCGCCCGGAGCCTGGATGATGTGCTGATCTGGGTGCCCAGCGCGCGGGCGGGGCGGCACATTCTGGCGGAGCTCTTTACCGGCGATCCCGGGGAAACGGAGGCCTTCCATCCGCCCCGGTTGGTGACTCCGGCCCAATTTGTCCGGTCGCTGAAGAGCGGGGCCCGGAACGCCGGCGATACCATGCGGTTGTTCGCGTGGAAGCAGGTCCTGCTGGATGCCGGACCCGGCGTGCTTGAGCCGGTGTTTCCGGTCGTGCCGGAAGTGCACCGGGAGGCCTGGGCCTACGGGGTGGCGCGGCAGTTCCTGCGATTGCGGGAACGCCTGGCCGAGGATATGCGGGATTTCCGGAGCATTGCCGGGGAAAGCCTGGTCTTCGACCGGGACCGCTGGCGGGCCCTTGGCCAACTGGAAGCGGATTACCTGCGGGCCCTTGAATCAGCGGGCCTTGCGGATCCGGACCTCGCCCTCGCGGAGGGAATGGGGGAGCGGTTTTGCAGTCTTCCGTGGCGTCGCCTGATCGTGGCCGGGGTGCTCAACCTGAGCCGCCGGCAGGCCGCCTGTGTGGAGGCGCTGAACCGGGCCGGACTGGCTGTTGATTTTTACCTGCCTGCACCGGAGGACCGGGCCGGACAATTTGACGAGTGGGGCCGCCCGGCAAAGCAAACATGGGAAAGGGAACCCCTGCCGGAAACCTTGCTGCAGGACCGGCTCCAGCGTTCCAGCGAACCGCGTGAACTGGTGCAAAAGACCCTCGAGCTGGCGGAGGTTTACGCGGACACTGTGGATGCCCTGGTGGTCGGGGCCCCGGGCGAGGATGTCCGCGACTACCTGATCGAGCGCAGCCGCCTTTCCTGTACGCCGTTTTACGCCCCGGAAGGAAAGACCCTCGGGGCCACTTCATGGGGCCGGCTCCTGACCCTCCTGTCGGAATGGCACAATGGCGCTTCCGTCGACACCGCCCTCGAGCTCCTGCGTCATTCCCTGTTCCGGAATTGGGCCCATGCCCGGGGGATCCCGGTGGGCAGGGTCGAGCAGGCGCTGCTTGGATTGCGCAAGGAGCGGTTGATCCAGTCCCTTCCGCAGATCAACGATCCGGCCTTCGGCCCGGACAGCCGGATCGCCACGGTCCGGGAATTTGGCGATCCGTTCCGGACTCTTCTCCGGGATTCCGGAGGGGTTGGTTTTGCCGGTTGGATTTGGGGGATCCTTCATGCGGTCGCCACGGCCGGGGAGCTGCCCGACGAGGCCCGTGAGGTGCTGGGGACCCTGGAGGAACAGTTGCAGGACTTGCAGGCCGATTTTGCGGGGCAGGCGCCCTCCGATGCGGATTACTGGGAGCTTCTCCGCTACCTGCTGGAATCCGGGCAGCATTACCCGGAGCGCGAGGCTGCCGAACGCCCGGTCTCCGGTTGGCTGGAGCTGCCATGGGAAACCGCGCCGCACCTTGTCGTCCTGGGCCTGCCGGACAGCGAGGTTCCCGGTCCGGACAGCACCGATTCCTTCCTGACGCCCTCCCTTTGCCGGGATCTCGGCCTGTACGGTCCGGACGAGGTGGTCGCCTTCCATGCTTTCCGCCTGCGGCTGTTGCTGGAATCCCGGAAGGAATGGGGCCGGCTGGATATCCTGGTTTCCGACCGCGGCCTCGATGATGCGCCGGTGCTGCCCTGCCGGTTTCTTTTCCTCGCTCCGGAAGCCGACATCCTCGCGCGGGTGCAGCGCCTCCTCGGTGAACAGGCGGTGCCCGAAAGCTCCCTCCCCACGGAGTTTGGCGCACGTCTGCGCCTGCCTCCACCTCCGGATTTGGACAGCATGAGCGTGACCGGATTCGGCGCCTGGCTGGCAAGTCCGGTCCGCTTTTATCTGGAGCGCCTTTTGCGGTGGGAAGCCCCGCAACCGCTTCCACGGGAAATGGACGCGCTGCATTTTGGTTCCCTTGCCCACCGGGTGCTCGAGGCTGTGAACCGGGACGGGGAGGCCCGGGACTTGGTCGAGGTCCGGGCCATTACCGACCGCATCGAGGCCCGGTTGGACGAGGAGGTGGGGCGCGCCTTCGGTTCGCGCCCCGCGGTGCCGGTGCGCATCCAGACGGAATCCCTCCGCGAGCGCCTGCGGGCGGCAGCGCGCGTCATCGCCAACGAGCGCCGCGCGGGCTGGCGCCCGGTCAAGGTGGAATGGGCCTTTCATGATGAAATCGATTTCCGGGTCGGGGGCGTCCCCCTGCGCGGTAAAATCGACCTGCTCGAGGAAAACGCACAAACCGGGGAATTGCGGATTATTGATTACAAGACCACGGACAAGAGCGACGGCCCGGCCAAGGCCCATTGGTTGCAGCCCAACGCCCGCTCCGCGGAGCCCCCTTTCCCGGAATGCGATTTCATGGCGGGGGACAAGCGGCGCCGCTGGAAGGACCTCCAGCTGCCCCTGTACCAGCTCGCGGTCCGCAAACTCCGCGGCAAGCCGCCCCGGTGCGGCTACCTGTGCCTGACCAAGGCGGTCCGGGATGTGCGCCTGGAGGAATGGACCCCCGGGCCGGAGGAGGCCGCCGCCGCCATGGCCTGCGCGGAGGCCATTATCCGGCTCATCCGCGCGGGCCGCTTTCCGCTGGATGGATTGTCACGCCACGAGGATCCCTGGCTGCCCTGGTTCGGGGGCGATTACCGCTCGACCCTTGATCCGGAATGGCTCCAACAGCACGCGGGGGTGAAACCATGAGGCCAACCGTCGGGCATGAGACAATCCGCGCCTCCGCCGGCTCGGGGAAAACCTACCAGCTGGTCAACCGCTATATCCGCCTGCTGGCCCTCGGCGTGGAGCCCGCCCGCATTATCGCCCTGACCTTCACAAGAAAGGCCGCGGGGGAGTTCCTGCAGAAGATCTTCATCCGCCTGACCAGGGCCGCGGGGGACGGCGGGGCCGCCGCTCAATTGTCGCGGGAAATCGCTACAGAAGCGAAGGGGCCCTCTTTTTACCGCGACCTGCTGTCCTCCCTGGTCCGGGAAATGGGCAGGCTGCAGCTCGGAACCATCGACAGTTTCTTCGCCCGCGTTGTCGGGGCCTTCCCCTATGAGCTCGGTCTCACCCGGCCCCACCGGATCATGGACGAGTTTGAACGCAACGCCGCCCGCCAGCTGGCCATGGAGCGCCTCCTCGCCCCGGGGGACGAGGAACGGGAACAGCGCATTCTCCAGCTCTACAAGCAACTCACCTGGGGGGCCGAGGAGAAGAATGTGTATGGATTGTTTGAGGACAAGCTCAAGGATTGGCATGACTTGTTTCTCGAGGTCCGGGACGATGCGGCATGGGGGGACGGGGCGCGAATCTTCACGGGTCGCCCATGGTGGCTCGGGGAGGAGGAGGATCCCGGGCAACTGGCAACCGCCGCGGCCCGGGAACTGGACGGCCTGGACCTCGGCAAGGGGTTCCTGAAGGCCTTCGACAAGCTGCTGGACGCCTATGCCGCCTGGCAACCCGGCCTTCCCCTCGAAGGGGGCGCCTTGTGGGAACGGATCCTCGAGGCCCGGGAGGATCTGCGGACGGGAACGGCGGTCCTGAAATTCGGTCGAGGCTCCACCGAGGTCGGTCCGCCCCTGAGCGAAACCCTGTACCGGATGGCCTGCCATTTTGTGCGCGGCGAAATCGCCCGGCGCCTGGTCATCACCCGATCCCTCGGCGGCCTGCTGGCGGAGTTTGACCGGCTCTACGAACAATCCGTCCGGGAGGCCGGCTCATTGGTTTTCGCCGACTTGCCGATGCTCCTGATCAAGGGTATCCGCGGCGGGGAGGCGATGCTCCATACGGAGGACATCGTCTACCGGCTCGACGGCCAGCTTGACCATTGGCTGATCGACGAGTTCCAGGACACCTCCCGCATCCAGTGGAAGGTCCTTTCCGCCTTTGTCGACGAGGTGTTGCAGGATGCCGGCGGGCGGCGCAGCTTTTTCTACGTCGGCGACGTCAAGCAGTCCATCTACGGCTGGCGCGGGGGTGACGCGCGGCTCTTCGAGGAGATATTCGATCATTACAACCGGGGCGGGCCGGGCATCCGCGAGTCGGTCCTCGCCTGCTCCTATCGCAGCGCCCCGCCGGTCCTGGCATGCGTCAACGGCCTCTTCGGGGAGGGGCTTTCCCGGGATCTGGTGGGAGCGGGCGCCCATGCGCGCTGGAGCCGGCAGTGGCGTGAGCACACCGCCTCCGGGGAAACGGCCGGCCTGGTGGGGTACGCCGCATGGGGGGAGGCCGCGGACGCGGAGGCCCTGGCGGAGGCCTGTATCGATTTGATCAATACGGCAAAGCCGCTTGAACGGGACCTGAGCTGCGCCGTCCTGATGCGGAAAAACGACGAGGTCGCCACCATGACCCAATCGCTGCGCGAGGCCGGGGTTGCCGCCAGCATGGAGGGGGTGGTGCACATCGCCCGCGACAACGTGGCGGGCACGTGGTTGCTCGCCTTCCTGTATTCCCTTGCCCGGCCCGACGAGGCGTTTCCACGGGACTTCCTTTCCCTGCCCGTCCCGGAAATGGACGAGCAGGCCTACCGACGGCTGGCGGGCCGGGTCCGCGCCGTTATCACGCGCGGGGGATACACGGAGGCGGTCCGCTGCCTGCTGGAGCAAATGGCCGGCATCACGCAAGGCAACCCCTTCCTCCGTCGCCGGAGCGAGCAGATTCTCGAGGCGGCCACCCGCTTCCGCGGCACCAGCCTGGATTCATTGGAGAGTTTCATCCGGTACCTCGAGTCAGCGACGGTGGTGGAAGCCACCCTGCACACGCAGGTCCAGGTGATGACCGTCCACAAGGCCAAGGGGCTGGATTTTGACATGGTGATTGTCGCCGGCTTCGGCGGGGAGACGCTGGTTCGCGCCCGCCGGCAGGCCCTGCACGTGCAACGGGATTCGGACGGCGAGATCCGGTGGATCCTCGATCTTCCCCCAAAGGCCGTCATCGTGCAGGATCCGGATCTGGCGCAGGCCGATGCGGACCATAACGAGGATTCCGTTTTCGAGGCCCTTTGCCTGCTCTACGTCGCCATGACGCGTGCACGGCGGGGCCTGTATTGCCTGGCGCCCGAGCCGGCCCGCGGAAGCAGCCATGCCACCTGGACCAGGTTGTTCGAGGCGGCTTTTGGGGGAGGAGAGGACCGCCAGCAGGGGGGGATCACCTGGCACAGGGAGTGGGGCGATCCGGAATGGCACGGGAAAGTGGCCGCGGGAAAGCGTCCTGTTCCAGTCCCGGTCCGGCTGGACGCGATCCGCGGTCCGATGCCGGAACGCCGTCCGTCCCTTCGCCGCATGGCCTCCCCCTCGGAGGAGGCTCATGGCGGGCTTGTCGTGGCTCCCCAACTACGTTCCGCGGAGGGCCGGCGCTTCGGCACCCGCATGCACGATTTTCTCGCCACCCTCGAGTGGGTGCCCTTCGGGGACACGTCCGCGAAGGCCGGCATGCTGGAGCGCGCCGATCCGGACCTGCGGGACCGCCTTCGCGCGATGCTGGAGGGCCCGCTGGGGCGTGAGGTGTTCGCGCAACCGGGGCAAGCGGCCGAAGCGTGGAGGGAGCGGCCCTATGTCCTCCGTCGTGGAGAGGCCATCGCCACCGGCATCATAGACCGGGCCATCGTCCTCGTCGGCCCGGGGGGGCGTCCGCAGTCGGCCACCATCTACGATTTCAAGACCGATGCCCTCGACCCGGCCCGTGACGCCCAGGAGCAGCTGCTGGAACGCTACGGGAGGCAACTGGAGCGGTATCGCGAGGCGGTGGCCGTCCTCACCGGCCTGCCGGAATCCGCCGTTAACGCGAAACTGGTCCCGGTGTAGGGCATCCCTGCCCTCGGTAAAAATCGACATTGAAAATTCAACCCCGATCACGCGTACTACACCAATGACCACCACCCGGCCCAACATCCTGCTCATCCTGAACGACGACATGGGATACTCCGACATCGGCTGTTACGGGGGAGAGATCCGGACGACGAACCTGGACCGCCTTGCCGCTGGCGGGTTGCGGTTCACGCAGTTCTACAACACGGCGCGCTGTTGTCCGTCGCGGGCCTCGCTCTTAACGGGCCTGCACCCGCACCAGGCGGATGTCGGCGACATGGTCGGAAACGACGGCGTGGACGGCTACCTGGGCGACCTTTCCCCGAAATCGGCCACGATCGCCGAGATCCTGAAGGAAAGCGGATACCGGTGCTATATGTCGGGCAAATGGCATGTCACCGGACGCTATGACAGCCCGAACGAGAACTGGCCCCGCCAGCGGGGCTTTGACGAGTATTACGGGATGCTCTGCGGGGCGGCCAGCTACTATGCCCCGAAGACGCTTTTGCGCGACAACACTCCGGTTGAGCCGCCGGATGACAAGGACTTCTACTTCACCGACGCGATCAGTGACGAGGCGGTGGCCCAGCTGGAGCGGCACTTTTCAAGGGCGAATCCGTCACCATTTTTTCAGTACGTCGCCTACACGGCACCGCACTGGCCGCTGCACGCCAAGGCGGAGGACATTCAAAAGTATGGCGGAATGTACAAATGCGGCTGGGACGCCGTACGGGAACGCCGCTACGCGCGCCTGAGGGAGCTGGGCATCATCGGCGGGGAGGCGGGCTTGAGCGGGCGCGATCCGACCCAGCAGGCATGGGAGGATGCGGACCACAAGGAATGGGAGGCCCTGCGGATGCAGGTCTACGCCGCACAGATCGATTGCATGGACCAGGGCATCGGGCGCATCCTGGGGACCCTTGAGGAGGCGGATCAGCTGGAGAACACGCTGGTCATCTTCCTGGCCGACAACGGCGGATGCCATGAAGTGATCGGGGAGAATTGGGGAAAGCGGCTGGCCACGGGCTGGTCGGGACAAACCCACACCCGGGACGGACGGCCCGTCCGTTATGGGAATGACCCGAAAATCCTCCCCGGCCCTGAGGACACCTACAGCAGCTACGGGGTGGCCTGGGCCAACGCCAGCAACACCCCGTTCCGCAAATACAAGAGCTGGATCCATGAGGGCGGGATCTCGACCCCGTTCATCGTGCACTGGCCCGCCGGCATCCCGGAGCAGGGCGCCCTTCGCCGCCAACCCGCGCAGTTGCCCGATGTCATGGCCACCATCCTTGATGTCACGGGCAGCCCCTATCCCGAACGGATCGGCGAGCGCACCCTTCTACCCCACGAGGGGCACAGCCTGGCCAACGCCTTCGCGGACCGTCCCCATGGCCGCGAGATCCTGACCTGGGAACACGAGGGCAATTGCGGCCTTCGCAGGGGAAAATGGAAACTCGTCCGGGAGTTTAACAAATGGCCCAAGGGGGAAGGCTGCGGCTACCAGCCATGGGAGTTGTACGACATGGAAACGGACCGCTCGGAATTGAAGGACCTTGCCGGGGCCCATCCGGAGGTTGTTGAGGAACTGGCCGCCCTCTGGCAGGAATGGGCCGACCGCTGCAACGTCCGCCCCTTTGATGAGATCCTCCGCCACCGCGGCAGGTGGGGAATCCAGAGATGAAATTACGGGCAGGGATGCCCGTAACACGCTGATGTCTTACGATCCTTTAAAATGGTTTTGAGTGGGTAAAACAATCCAAGTTGTTTCGACGACGGCCCGTAGGGTCGTAATACCGCTTTCAGTATGGATTGATCAGGTGGAGCATGGGCGTGGGACCTCCG
>JBNGDP010000152.1:0-7795 GCA_049975345.1 Oceanipulchritudo sp.
CGCCTGTCTACGGCGTTTGCCGCCGTGCAGCGACCTCGATGTATTTCAATACACCTTCGTCCGCTGCCAGGCGGCAAGCCTTGCAGCCAGGCATCTGAAGACGGTTTCGCTACGGATTTCATGAATAAGGCAGGTTAAAGGCTGCCTGTTCCGGCTACAGATGGCCGGTCTTGGGAGGCTCGGAGCTTTGGCCCTTCCGCGGGCTCAGGCAATGGAGCCACCCAACGGACTCGAACCGTCGACCTGCTCATTACGAGTGAGCTGCTCTACCAACTGAGCTAGGGTGGCCCTTGGAAAGAAAGGGAACGTTGGAAATCCGCCGCTTTCTTGGCAAGAAAAAAGGGGGATCGGGCAAAGGTCCAAGGCATGAAATCGCGACCGGGACCGGGAACGGGAACGCTATCGGACAACCTTGCTGTTTGCCCATGCCTCCGTCCGATACCGACCCCGTTCCCGATCCCGGTCCCGATTTGGATGAATTTCTACTTGCTTTCGTCCGGGCCATGGGTATGGCTCTCCCTTTTTCCCTGATCCACAAATCGTGAACGCGGGAATTTCGAGGAAATGAAACAGATTACGATCAAGACCACCAATCGAAACGAGTTTGGACGGACCGCCAGCAAGCACCTGCGCGAATCGGGGGTGATTCCGGCGGTGATTTACGGGGAATCCGGCTGCCGCAACCTGGCGGTGGATGCGCACGACTTCGCGATGGCCTACCGCAAGTTTTCGGGCAGTGCCGCCCTGATTGAACTGAGGTCGGAGCAGGGGGACGATTCCCAGTTCGCCATCATCCAGGAGTTGCAGCGCAATCCCCGCACCGACGCCTTCCTGCATATCGATTTCAAGGAAATCGTGCGGGGCAAGGACATGGAGGCCGACATTCCGGTGCACACCAAGGGGATCGCCGACGGGGTTCGCAATTACGGCGGGGTCCTGGAAGTCAGCATGAACACCCTCCGGGTGCGCTGCCGTCCGCGCCACCTCCCGGAAATGATCATGGTCGATGTCACCGAACTCGGTATCGGGGACGCCATTCATGTTTCTCAAATCGAGGCCCCGGAAGGGGTCCTCTTCCTTGACGATCCGGACTATGTGGTCGTCGGCTGCGTCGGCGCTTCCTCTGGGGCCGTTGAGGCCGCCGAAGAGGAAGCGGAGGAGGAAGCCGCCGAGGGCGAAGCTGCCGGCGAAGCTGCCGAAGCGGAAGGCGAGGCCGCCGGAGCCGGAAAATCGGAGGAATAACCTCCCTTCTCTTTTGTTCTTTGCATGCAATCGGTGCGTGTCATCGCCGGCCTTGGGAATCCCGGGGAGCGATACGATGGGACACGCCACAACATCGGTTTCGACGTGGTCGATCGGTTGGCCGCGGCGCATTCCGCCTCTTGGAAGGCGGAGACCCGGATGTGTGCCCAAACCGCCTCCATCGAGATCGCTGGCAAGCCGGTTCTGCTGCTGAAGCCGCAGACCTTCATGAACGCCAGCGGCAAGGCCATCGGGAATGTGTGCCGGTTTTACAAGTGGCACCCCGGTTCGGTCCTCGTTGTCGTGGATGAATTCCAGCTCCCCCTGGGGCTGGCCAAGCTGTCTCTCAAAGGCAGCGCGGGCGGGCACAACGGAATCGAGGATATCATCCAGCGCTTCGGTCCCGACTTTCCGCGGTACCGTGTCGGCATCGCACCGCAGCAACCGACTCCTCTGAGCATGACGGACTATGTCCTGGGGAAATTTTCCCCCGAGGAGCGAAAGACACTCGCCACCTGCTGGGAGCGCATCTTGAATGAGGTCGAATCGATCGTCCGCAAGGGTCCGCAACTGGCAATGAACACCATTAACCAACGCATTCTCAAGAATGAGCCAATCAAGCCAAAGGAAATATAACGTCACCATCATCCTCGACACCCGGGGATATGAATCCCCTGTGGAAACCATCGAGGAGAAGGTATCCGGCATCCTCGCTGAGCTCGGGGGTGAGGTGGAATCCGTGGAAAACCTCGGCCGTCGCGACTTCGCGCGGGTCCCTGACAACCGTCATGAGGGCGACACCTACCTCACGGTCCTGGTCAGCGGCAGCCCCGGCTTGCCGGCCGCCTTTCAGGACCGGGTACATCTCGACCCGCTCATCAAAAGGGTGATGTTCCAATCCGCCTGACCGGCGAGGGCAGCGATCGATGGCCAATTTCAACAAAGTCCTTCTGATCGGGAACCTGACCCGTGATCCGGAGGTCCGGACCACTCCCTCGGGGACCAAAATCGCCAAATTCGGGCTGGCGGTGAACCGCCGTTTCCGGACCCGTGACGAGGAGACCCGCGAGGAAACCACTTTCGTCGACATCGACGCGTTTGGGCCGCAGGCGGAGATCATTGAACGTTACTGCCAGAAGGGCTCCCCGCTCTTCGTGGAGGGCCGCCTGCGCCTGGACCAGTGGGAAACCGGCAGCGGCGACAAGCGCTCCAAGCTCACGGTTGTCCTGGAAAACTTCCAGTTCCTCGGCGGCGGTTCCGGCCAGGGCCAGGCGGGGGAATCCGCCGGCGCTTCCGGGCGCTCCGGCGATGGGGACAGCAACGGCACGGGAACCACAGGGAAGGGCCCGGACACCATCGAGGACGACAACATTCCCTTTTAACCGGCAACGCATCATCTTACACTTTCAACCATTCAGCAGAGGAGAACAACACTCATGGCAAACGCAGAACTTCTATTACTTCAACCCGTGGAGAACCTTGGCAGTGAAGGGGACACCATCACCGTCAAGGCCGGCTATGCCCGCAATTTCCTGCTCCCGCGCGGACTCGCCATCCCGGTGACTCGCGCCAACCGCAAGCAGATCGAATCGCTCCGCGACCGCGCCGTGAAGCGCAAGGCGGCCGAACTCGATTCCGCCCAGGCCCTGGCCGCCAAGCTCGAGGCCCTCTCGATCGTATTCGCGGTGCAAACCGGGCCTGGCGGCAAGATGTTCGGGGCGGTGACGGCTCAGGACCTCGTCAGCCGGATCGCCGAGAACGGAATCGAGCTGGAGAAAAAGCAGGTCAGCCTCTACAATCCGGTCAAGAGCCTTGGCAAGCACAGCACCCGGATCCGGCTCCATCCCGAAGTGGCCATCGACTTCGAGTTCGAAGTGGTTTCGGAAAACCCGATTGAGGAAGACGGGAGCGAGTCCGGGTCCGAGTCGGAGTAGGCAGCCCGCCCGCGGGGTCAGTTGAGGGAATATCCCATGCGAGGTCGCACCAGCCATGACTGAGGAGCGGGGACGCATACCGCCCCACAGCGAGGAGGCGGAAGAGGGCCTGTTGGGTTCCTGCCTCATCGATCCCCATGCCAACATCCTTTCCCAGTGCCTCGAGCAGGGGCTTACGCACGACTCCTTTTACAAGCCCGCCCACCGGGTCATTTACCACATCATTACCGACCTGGAGAAGCAGGGTATCGGGGTGGATGAAGTGACCGTCCTGGATGCCCTGGCAAGCCGTACCATCGGCAGCATCGACTGGCTTCGCGATCAACAACGGCTGAGCGATCCGAAGACCCCCCTCCTGCAACTGGTCGGCGGTCCCGCTGCGATCACCCAGCTGACCAACCGCATCGAGTCCATTGCCAATGCCGGTTTCTGGCTGGAAATCGTGCGCCAGAAGTGGCTCCTGCGGCGCCTCATCGACACGGCCTGCAAGATCACCGAGGAGGCCTACCTGAACCAGGACCAGATGGAGTACTTCATCAACGAGGTGGAGGAACGGATCCTCTCCATCGGCGAGGACAAGGCCGGGGACACCGCGGTGGAATTCCAGAAGCCGGTCGACCGGGCGCGGGACCTCATCAAGAACATCCTGGAGGGCCGGCTCGAGGAGGGGGTCATGACCGGATTTGTCGATATCGACAAGATGACCTTCGGCTTGCATCCCGCCCAGATGATCGTCCTGGCCGCGCGCCCCTCCATGGGGAAAACCTCTTTGGGCATGAATATCGCCGAAAATGTGGCCCTGCCGAAGAAGGCCGGGCAGAAGCCCAAGTCCGTTCTCGTCTTCAGCCTTGAAATGCCCTCCGACCAGCTCGCCATGCGGATGCTCTGCGGGCGGGCGAACGTGAGCATGCGCCGGGTCCGGGACCGCATGCTCAGCCGGGAGAACCAGCACGATCTGGCCAAGTCGGCCGGTGTGTTGCGCGAGGCGCCCATCTGGATCGATGATTCCAGCGGCCTGAACATCCTGCAGATGCGCACCAAGGCGCGCCGCGTCCATCGGCAGCACAAGGTGGACCTCATCGTCATCGACTACCTGCAGTTGGTCAACGGGACCGATGCCCGCCTTCCGCGCGAGCAGCAGATCTCGGAAATCAGCCGGGGGGTCAAGGCAATGGCCAAGGAACTGTCGGTGCCGGTCCTCGTGCTGAGCCAGTTGAACCGCTCCTCGGAAAAGGAAAACCGCCAGCCCAGGATTTCCGACCTGCGGGAATCCGGCTCCATCGAGCAGGATGCCGACGTCGTTTTCTTGCTTGCCGCAAGGCAGAGTTCGGAGGATAACGCCACTGTCCCGCAAGCCTCGCGCGAGCGGGACCTCATCATCGCCAAGCAGCGCAATGGCCCGACTGGAACCGTCCCGCTTGTTTTTATCCCGGAATTTACTCGCTTTGAAAACTACACGTCCCAGCCTGAGGATTAATTTATGAACGGCCTGATTCATCGTCTTTTTCCCTTGCTACTGCTGCTTTTCATCGGCTCTCCGGCCGTCCAGGCACAGGTCCAGGAACCCGTGGTCGGCGCCATCAGGATCGAGTATGTGGACATCCGCAATGTCAGCGAGGAGGCGATCAAGGCACGGCTCCAGATCCGCGAAGGGGCCCCCTTCAGCCAGAATCTCGTCGACCGTTCCATCCGCAACCTATACAACACCCGTCTCTTTGACTTCATCGAGGCGCGCACCGAGGACATGCCCGGTGGCCAGGTGCGCGTCATTTTCAGCGTGCAGGCCCGCTACAAGATCGGGAGAATCGAGATCACGGGCAACGACCGGATCAAGACGCAGCGCCTCCGGCGCGAGGTGGAAAGCCGGGTTGGGCAGAGCCTGGACGAGAGGCGCATCCGGCGGGACGCGGACAAGATCCTCGAGCATTACCGGGACAAGGGATACACGGAGGCGCGGGTCGATTACCGGATCGACCGGTCCCCGCAGACCGGCCAGGGCACGGTCACCTTCGTCATCAACGAGGGGCAGAAGCTCAAGATCGCCAAGGTGAATTTCATCGGCAATACCGCCTTTTCCGCCGGCAAGCTCAAGAAGCAGATGGAGACCCGCAAGCGCTGGTTCTTTTCCTGGCTGACCGGGTCCGGCCGCTTTGACGAAGTCAAGTTCCAGGAGGACCTCGAGCGCCTGCGCACGGTTTACCTCAACGCGGGTTACCTGGACGTCAGCATTCCCGAATCGAATGTTTCCCTCGATTATCCCGATCCGGGGAAGATCGTGATCACCATCCGGATCGACGAGGGCCGCCAGTACCGCGTGGGGGACATCTCCTTTGAAGGGAATACCGTTTTCGCGACTCCGATCCTGTACGCCTCCCTTGGCCTGCTTCCCGGCGACGTCTTTTCCCCGGAGGCGCTGGACGGGGATATGGAGCGGCTGACGAATATCTATGGCGCGGTGGGATACCTGGACACTTCCGTGCGTCCGGAGCGCCGGGCCAACATAGAGACCGGGGACATCGATATCATCTACCGGGTCCGTGAGAGCGAAAAGTTCGATGTGGAGTCAATCATCATCGAGGGGAACACCAAGACCAAGAGCACGGTCATAATCCGCGAATTGGCCCTGGCCCCCGGCCGCACCTTCAACCTCGTCTATATGAAGAACAGCGAGGCCATCCTCCGGAACACCCGCTTCTTCGAGGAAGTGCAGCTTTCCCCCGAGCCGACCAACATTCCCGGCAAGCGGAACCTGAAAATCCGGGTCAAGGAGGGCAGGACCGGGAATTTCCAGTTCGGCGCCGGTTTCAGCTCGCTGGAAAGCGCGGTGGTTTTCTTCGAGGTCTCCCAGTCGAATTTCGATCTATTCAAGTGGCGTTCCCCCTTCCTGCAGGGGGACGGCCAGAAATTCCGCCTGCGCGGCTCGATCGGTTCCCAGTCGAACGAGCTGGTGCTCGCATTCGAGGAGCCCTGGCTCTTTGAGCGCCGCCTCGCCTTCGGCTTCGAGTTGTTCCGCCGGGAAACCGATTTCAACAGTGCCGCCTACGATGAAATGCGCACCGGGGTCGAGTTGTACCTGCGCAAGCGCCTTTTCGGACTCATCAATGGACAGGTGGCCTACAGTTACGAGGTCATCGATCTGGACAATGTCTCCTTCAGCGCCCCCCTTGTGATCCGGCAGGAGGCGGAAAACAGCCCCCGGTCCGTTTCCAAGATGACCTTCACGGTCTGGCGCGACACGCGAAACGACCTCATTTTCACCACCCGGGGCAGCCGCATTTCGCTGGCCACTTCCTTTGCCGGCCTGGGCGGGGATACCGAGTACATCAAGCTGGAGGGCCGTTCCGCATTCTTCCTCCCGACCTTTGAATTCGGCGACCAGGTCCTCTCCATCCTCGGCCGGTTCGGTTCCATCTACGAATATAACGACGACCTGGAGACGCCCTTCTTTGACCGATTCTACCTGGGCGGACCGGACTCCCTCCGCGGGTTTGATTACCGCGATGTCGGTCCCGTGAGCAATGAACCGGGCTCCATCGGGGAGCCGATCGGGGGCAATTCCTACGGCTTCGGCAGCCTGGAATACTCCATCAAGGTGGCGGATCCGCTGCGCCTTGCGGTCTTCTATGACTGGGGCTTTGTCAACGCGGACGACTTCGACTTTGATCCCACGAATTACAACTCCAACTGGGGTTTCGGGGTGCGCCTTCTCGTCCTTGGCAATCCCCTGCGGCTGGACTATGGTATCCCGATCCGGTCCTCCGAGATCCTTGGCAGCGACGGAAGGGTCCTCTGGAGCAGCGACACCGGGAACCAGTTCAACTTTTCCTTCGGAACCCGTTTTTAATTTGAACAGCAGCCGATTTTCACGGGTCTGTTCAGCATTGACCTTTCAAATAAACCTATCACATCATCGCCTGTAATGAGAAATGTAAAAAGACTCCTTCTGCCCGTCCTTGCCATGGGCACTCTGTTTTTTAATGCTGCTTCCGCAGAATTGACCGTTGTCACCGTCAGCATGCAGAAGCTCTTTGACGGCTACTACAAGTCGGCCGAGGCCAACCAGCGGCTCGAAAGCATCCGCGAACAGGCCGTCTCCGAAGCCCAGGAAAAGGAAAAGGAACTGCAGGGCATGGCTGAAAAAATCCGCACCATGCAGGAGGAACTGCAGAATCCGGTCCTTTCCGACGAGTCCAAGGAGGAAAAGCAGGCTGAACTGCAGCAAATCGCCCAGGAAGGCCAGCAGAAGCAGGCCGAATTCCAGCAGTGGCAGCAGCAGACCATGAACAACCTCAACCAGCGTGGCCAGGAAATCCGGCGCACCCTGATCGAGGAGATCGTCAAGGTGGTCAATGAACTCGCCCTCAAGGACTATTCCGCCGATCTGGTCTTCGACACTTCCGATATCCTTGGCAGCGGGGTGCCGACCGTCCTTTACGCCACGGATGACCTCGACATCACCGACAAGGTCCTTATCAAGCTCAACGCCGACGCCCCCAACAACTGAGGCATCGCCCAGATCACTTCTCCTGTTTTTCAGAGGCCCCTCCGGAACCGGAGGGGCCTTTTGTCATAAAACGGTTGAATCTCCCGGTTCGGGCAGCATCTTGGGTTCCATGAAC
>JBNGDP010000153.1:0-7727 GCA_049975345.1 Oceanipulchritudo sp.
CGGCTCAGGTTTGACAGCGGGGCTTGCCCCCGCAACCGGCTCAGGCCTTGTCCTTGGAAAAATCCGCCTCATCCGTTGCCTGGATGCCTGTGTGGAAATTTTCCCACAAGCATCTCTCAATCCTTGGCATCCATGGTTCTTCATCTCCGAAGGTGGGTTTATCCACCTTCCATTTCCAGCCCAGAGGCATGCTGGAGTGGCGGCCGGTTTTGATTGGCCACGGGGATGGGTGGGGACGAAAAACTTGTGGCAAACTTGACCGGGCGGATTTGCCGACCATGTTCCGCCATGCCCAAAACCATTTTAGGGATGGAAGGGAACTCCGGAATCGGCCTCGCGACGGTGCGCCAATTGCAGGCGCAGGGGGATCATGTGATCGCGGCGGCGCTTGTTTGTTTCCTGCTCTCCGATGCATCGAAGTTCATGACCGGACAAATAATCCGGCCCGCCGGCGGGCTTTCCTCGGTGCGCACCTTCTGATGCGTCATGGAAAGCACCCTCATTTATCCGCACCAGCTTTTCGCCCGGCATCCGGCGATCGCCAAGGGCCGTGCGATCCATCTCATCGAGGAGCCGCTTTTCTTCGGAACGGACGCGCGTTGGCCCGCGGCGATGCACCGGCAGAAGCTGATGCTGCATCGCGCCTCAATGAAAGCCTATGCCGCCGATCTCAAGGCGCAGGGGCATCGCGTGAGTTATGTGGAATTTAGCGATGCCCTCAAGCTCCCCAAGGGCACGACGCAGCTTCATCTGGTGGATCCGGTGGATGATGTGTTGATGAAACGCATCCGGAAACTGGGTCCGGAACTGGTGATCCATGAGTCCCCCAACTTCCTGACGCCACGGGCCTTTCTTGAAACGCAGATAGGATCCGGGAAGAAACCCTCCATGGCCAGGTTCTACGTGGCCCAGCGGCAACGCATGGGTCTTCTTTTGGAAAAGGATGGATCGCCCGTGGGAGGCAAGTGGTCCTTCGATACGGAAAACCGCGCCAAGCTGCCGAAAAGACATGTTCCGCCGATGGAGCCGCTTTGTCCGGGAAATGCCTTCACCCGGGAAGCGGCGGCTTATGTGGAGAAACATTTCCCCGACAACCCGGGCTCCACCCGGCATTTCCGCTGGCCGGTCACGCGCGAGGACGCGGAAGCCTGGCTGGACCGCTTCATCGACGAGCGCATGGAGCACTTCGGGATCTATGAGGATGCGATCTCGACCGAGTTTGCCTATCTCCATCACTCGGCCATCACCCCGGCGCTCAACATCGGCCTCCTCGATCCGCAAGATGTGATCGACCGCGTGATGGCAAAACGGATGAAGATCCCGATGAATTCATTGGAGGGATTCGTCCGGCAGGTCATCGGCTGGCGGGAGTTCATGCGCGGGATCTATCAATTCCGCGGGGTGGAAATCCGCACGCGCAATTTCTGGAACTTCGATCGCCCGCTTCCCGCCTCGTTTTACGATGGCACGACCGGCATCCCGCCGGTGGACCGTCTCATCCGGCAACTGCTGACGGATGGATACTGTCATCACATCGAGCGATTGATGGTTCTCGGAAATTTCATGCTGCTGTGCCGTTTCCGTCCGGATGACGTGTATCGCTGGTTCATGGAAATGTTCGTGGATTCCTACGACTGGGTGATGGTTCCCAATGTGTATGGCATGTCGCAGTTTGCAGACGGCGGCACCTTCACCACCAAACCCTATCTCTCCGGCTCCAATTACATCCTCAAGATGTCCGACGAACGCAAAGGGCCCTGGTGCGAGGTATGGGATGGACTGTTCTGGACCTTCATCGGCGATCACGCGGCGTTTTTCCTGAAGAATCCGCGCCTGTCGATGATGGTGAGGACCTGGCAGAAAATGCCGGATGCCAAAAAAGGGGCGCATCGCAAGGCGGCGGAGGGCTTTCTGGGGTTAACCGCGGATGGACGCGGATTTTGATGGGATGACCGCGGAAAAGTGATCGCTTTTGATACCAACCACCCGGTCGGTTTCGAATACTGGCTGATGAAGTTCGATGGCGTAAGGAACATCCCGATCAGCGCGAAATGATCCACCAAGCCCTCCGTGTCGATCCGATCTCATGAAACCGGAAGCGCAAAAAACCGTCCAGCCCGAATGCTCGTCCATGCGCAGGAGGCGGGAGCCGGTCTGAGCTCATGGAGGGGGATACCTTGAAACAGGCCGAATTTTACCAAAATCAAAATTTTCTGACCCTGGCCGCCGGCCTGGGGCCCAGCGACTCCTTCATTTGCTTCCCAATTTGGAGATCCCGAAGACCCGCGAAACTTTTGTCTGAGGACAAATTCAGTAAGAATCACTAATTATGTTGCCAAAAACAACCTGATATATTGCAGTTGGACACTCATGCTGTTCCTCCAGACTAGGGGCTTCTGCCCACTCCAGCAGGAATGGAGGAATTCTCAACTTATTTTAGAACAACCAAATCAAAGTACGATGAAGGGAAAATCACTCAAAACCTGTGCAATTGCCATGCTCACAGCGACCCTGTTCGCAGGCTGTGCCACTCAGACACAAACCAAGGCAGAACCAGCTCCCGCAGCGGTAAAGGAATCCTCGACCAAGTCGGGATATGGTCCGGCCTACACGACCTTTGAGCGCAACGGTCTCACCTATGTAAAGGGATCCGTTGCCTATCCGACGGGCATGCTCTCTTCGAGCTCGCTTCTATTGGAGAAGGTTGTTCCGGAGGAGGTGATGGTAGGCACGCCTTATCGGGTTGAGTACACCCTGCGGAATCTCTCGGATGTCACCCTCAAGGATGTGGTTGTCACGGATGTGGTGGGAAGTAATTTCCGCCTCAGCGACTCCGCCCCGGCTGCCGACGGAGTGGAAGGAGAGACCGCGACCTGGCTGCTGGGTGAAATCGCTCCGGGGGGCACGCGCAACATCCTCCTGAATGCGTCCTCTCCCGAAGAAGGCTACGCAACCACCTGCTCCTCAGTCACCTTTGTGCCCAGCTATTGTGAAACAATCCGGGTTGTGCGAGCCGATCTGCAACTCGTCCTGGATCTGACCCCGAGCGTGATCCTGTGTGACGAGATTCCCGCCCGTATCACGGTGACCAACACTGGAAGCAGCCGTCTGACGGATGTTGTCGTGCAGGACTCTCTGCCGAGCGGCTTGATGACCGTCTCTGGCCAGTCGGCCATCAGTCTTGATGCCGGCACCCTGAATCCGGGCGAATCGAAATCCTTCGACCTCAAACTCAAGGCATCCTCAACCGGCCGTTACGAGGCTTCACCTGTGGCAAATTCCGCCCAGGGAATCAGTGCCGAAGATGCCGGCGCGGTTGTGGTCAGTGCACCGAGCCTTGCGGTCTCCTGTGACGCTCCCGCCGAGCGCTTCATCGGGCGTCCCGTGGACGTCTGCTTCCAGGTTGAAAACCTGGGAAGCGCCGCTTCTGCCAACACCGTCCTGAAGGTCGATATCCCCGCCGGAGCCAACTTCCAGGGCGCGACCGCGGGCGGGACGGTTATCGGTTCCCAAGTCGTGTGGAAGCTAGGCCGACTGGCCCCGGAAGGGAATGCCGAGGTATGTGCCACATTCACGGCATCCCAAGCCGGCCTGTTGGCCTTCAATGGCTCACTCGAGGGCGATTGCGCGACTACGGTTTCCACAGTATGCCGTACCAGGATCGCCGGCATTCCCGCTATTCTGCTTGAAGTGATCGACCTTGAAGACCCGATTGAAGTAGGATCCAACCAGACCTACCAGATCGTCGTGACGAATCAGGGTTCCGCGCCGGCAACCAATGTCCAGGTGACCGCCACCCTTGAGGACAAGCAGTCCTATGTAAGCTCGTCCGGCAGCTCGCAGGCACGTGTTGCCGGCAAGGTCATCGAATTGAGCCCGGTACCGTCCATCGCACCGCGAGAAAAAGCCACATGGAATATTGTTGTCAGGGCCGTTGAGGCCGGCGACATCCGCTTCTCGGTGGAACTGCAAAGCGACCAAATCACCCGGCCGGTCCGCGAGACCGAAGCCACCAACCAGTACTGATTCAAGCAACGGAGTTATCATTTCAGCGCCAGTCGCCTTCGGGTGGCTGGCGCTTTTGCTTTAACGACTTCCGGGAAGAAGCACACCCGCACGTCCCTCAAGATGATCAACCGCCATTACCGGGAGGTCATCGAGCGTGGCGAACGGTTGCGCGAATGCGCCGGGGTGGTCCTGGCACTCGAGGGAAAGTCGGCAGAGGAGATCTTCGGTTACCCGGATTACCTGAAGTTCCGCTCCAGCATGACCCTGTTCGCCGAGGCGGCCGGGCCGGGGTCGGTCTTCCACAAGGTGCTGGCGAAGTACTTCGGCGGGCATGGGGATCCGGCGACGCTGGAGCTGCTGTCGGTTGAGCCTTAAACGGCCTCTGCCCACTTTTCCACCGGCTCGGCGAGAAAGGTCTCCACGGCAATGCCGTCGCCGCCGACCAGCAGGCTGCGGTCGGGCTTGAAGGCCTCTGCAAATGCCGCCATCCCTGGAAGCTGATCCCGCCGGCGACCGCCCTTCACTTCGATGGCAACCAGTCGTTTACCCCGGCGCAGGATATAGTCCACCTCATGGTTGCCCGCCCGCCAATAAAACAGTTCACAGACCCCGCGTTGTACGGCATTGGCAAGGTGGGCGCCAATGGCGGATTCCACCAGGCGGCCGTGGAATTCCCTGTCGGTCCGGACTTCCTCGGGTGACAAGCCTTCCAATGCCGTCATTAGGGCCGTGTTGAAAACCTGCAGCTTGGGGCTCGATGCCCGCTGGCGGACAGCCTGGCCCGCGTATTTCGGAATGCCTGTCAGCATACCGGTCGCCGCCAGTAATTCGAGATAGTGGGCCAATGTGGTCGTGTTCCCCGCTTCCTGAAGCTGCCCCAGCATTTTGTTGTAGGAAAGCATCTGACCGGAGTAGCGGCACCCGAGCTCGAAGAGCCGCCGCAGCAAGGCCGGCTTGTCCACACGGGTCAGCATCAACACATCCCGGGAAATACTCGTCTCGATCAACGAATCCAAAACGTAGCGCCGCCAACGTTCCGGCTCACTTTTCAGCGGGGCCGCTCCAGGATAGCCTCCAAAGTAGAGATACTCCTCGAGCGTGTACCCAAACGCCTCTTGCATCTCCGCAAAGGACCAGTGCGGCAGGTGCAGGGTCTCGAAACGGCCCGCAAGGCTCTCCGTCAGCCCGCGCGCCAGCATCAGCGGCGCCGATCCCAACAAGACCACTTTCAGTGCCGTTCCACGCCGGGTGTCTTCATCCCAGAGCCGCTTCACCCCCTCCGACCAGTTCTCGACTTTTTGCACCTCATCCACCACGAGGATCCCTTCACCGTCGCCAGCCTCCAGTCGCGCCGCTTCCCATTGCTGTTCCAACCACAAACTCCCGCGCAAGGTCGGCTCGTCCGCGCTCACAAACCTCACCGGCACCGTCTGCTCTGCCGTCACCTGCTCAACCAACGTCGTCTTTCCTACCTGACGTGCTCCGGTCACCACCTGAAGCCTACCCCGCGGCTCCGCCAAACGACGCTTCAGCTCTGCCCCCTGCCCACGCTGGAACCGCTTTTCCTGAATACTCATCATATTGAGTAAATTTACTCAATGGACTGAAAAGTCAATCGAAATAAGGTCAGCTTGGGGTTATTGGGGTGTATCCGTGCGAACATTGTCCCCATTGTTGGGGGTGGCGAGGCCTGCAAGCTGAGGCCGGTTCTTTGACAGTGCCCTGGGGGTGGGAGAGGCGGTCATCGACGATGACGATCGCGTCCCGGCTGGCCCGGTTGCGGTCGCAGTTCCAGCCGCCGACATCCCAGCCGATGTAAAAGTGCTTCCCCTTCGTCATGCGTCCAGTACAAGCGAAAGGGGGCCTCAGTGCAAGGTCCTCACCTCCAGTTCCCCGTCCTCCACCACCCCATACCCCGTCTGGGCGCAGTCGATGCACCAGGAGCGGCCCTTCTGGCGGGGATGGGCGTTGGCGGAATGGCCGACGATCTGGCGGTAGGGCAGCCCGTCGACAAACTCCTGCTCCCAGTCCAGCCAGAGCGGACCGCCGACCGGTTGCTGGCCACCCCGGGCCGGACCGGCCTCCAGCAGGGGATGATCCTCGTTCTCAAACAGGTCGCCGATCACCCCCTCCCACTGCGTCAGGAGGTCCTGCAGCGCCGCCTCGGGCCGTTCCGTGTCCAGGGATGTCGGGAATAACGAGGAGGCGGCTCATAGGGGTGGCAGGCTAATTCCCCGGATCACTGAAGATCCGGATGTACGGTTCGTAGCGGAAAAGCCGGTTGCGCTTCTGGCCGGTGATCTCGGTCAGGATTTCCAGCCGGACCAACCGGGAGATGATATTGTTGGCAGCGGCATAGGTCGTGCCGGTCAACTCCTTCACCTCGGCCACCGCAACAATCGGGCGACGGAACAGGTGCTCCAGAACCAGATGACCATTTGCTGCACCGCGTCCCAACTCGGCTGTAACGGCAGCACGATGCTGCTCACGCATCAGCAGGATGCGCCGGGCGGTCTCCGTGGCCTCCCCACTCACCTCCGTTATTCCACGCAGGAAGAAGGCCAGCCAGTCCTCCCAGTTGCCCTTGTCACGGACATCCTGCAGCAGTTGATAATATTCAGTCCGGTACTGCTTGAAGAAGTGGGAAAGGTAGAGCACCGGCTTTATCAGGATCCCGCGCTGGCACAGCAGGAAGGTGATGAGCAGCCGGCCAATGCGGCCGTTGCCGTCGAGGAACGGGTGAATGGTCTCGAACTGGGCGTGAACCAAGCCGATTTGGATCAGCTGTGGCAGGTCGGGCTCATCATGGATGAATTGCTCGAGTTTGCCAAGGGATGGGATGACTTCCTCCGGAGGTGGCGGAACAAAAGAAGCCTCAGCCAACGTGCAGCCACCGGGACCAATCCAATTTTGCGTCCGGCGAAATTCGCCAGGTTCAAGCCGCCCGCCCCGCACCCCATTGAGCAACTGGGCGTGGATTTCCTTGAGCAGCCGCAGGGAGACAGGCAGCTCGTGCAAGCGTTGCAGGCCATGGTTCATGGCCGCCACATAGTTAACCACCTCATCCACGTCCTGCGGCAGCGTCGCCCCGAGCACCTTGGCCTCGGCCGCCAGAACGTCCTGCAGGGAACTCTGCGTCCCCTCAATCTGGCTCGAAAGCACGGCCTCCTTGCGGACATACATGAACACAAACAGATCCGGATTCGGCAGGGTCTGTATCGACCCGTCGAGCCGGCCAAGGGCACGGTCGGCCGCGGATAGCAGGGCCTGCAATTTTCCATCCAGTTGAATGGGGGGATCCGGGGGAAGAGGGGCCGGAATAAAAGCCCGGTACCCGGCCGGTTGGCGAAGGTAACGTCCGGCCCGGTACTGCCGGGAATTTGTTCGGCTGTCTTCTGTCATGCGTTCACACTTTAATATGGAATAGATTCAGGTCCATATTAAATTCACAGTATAATATAAAAAAGGTTTTGGCTTATATTCAATCCAGCATGACATAAGCAGAAAAAACGGGGGTCGTAAGCTGCCGGCTCATAGGCGGTTGATTCTAATAGACCGGTCAAGCCCGGGGCGATGGTCAAGTGCCGCCGCAGTCGACAGATTATTCGGGATAGCGATCTCTCTTTGCCTTGCTGCGGCGCCAAGGCAACATCCCGGCCATGAATGGCGATTCCCCCGGCCGGCCCCATCGGTTGCGCGGGTTGACGGCGGGGCTCAAA
>JBNGDP010000154.1:0-7468 GCA_049975345.1 Oceanipulchritudo sp.
CGCTTCGGCTGGCAGGCCCGATAGATACTAACCTCCCGAGCGATGGGAGGTTTTTTTGTGGCTGTTTTTTGGGATTGGGGATTATACAGGAAACGGAACTGATTAAGCAGTTCCGATCAAAAAATCCAGCGATTATCCAGCGACCTGGAATGGGCTCTGTTACTCTTCTGGAAGGTATTTGCCGTGAAGCCATACCGGTTTCACCAAGGTTTGATGCAATTGCGCGGGTATTCGTGGCGCGCGCGCTTGCGCGCCGCTACCATGGCACTGGGAGACCATCCGCAAGCGGAGGTCCCACGCCCATGCTCCACCTGCTCCATCCATACTGAAAGCGGCATCAGATTGATTGCCTCGCCGGCCCTACTTGTTTATTCTTTTCTCCAATGCTCCCATTGTATCCATAAGTTCCTTAAACGTTGGCGGATCCGAGAAGATCATCTGCCGCATGGCCGCGTAATCGCGCTCAAGCTCCTTATGGCGTTTCTCGGGAGGGCAAATCTTCAGGGTGCCCGGCTTGGCGCATTCGTAATGGGCGCGACCACTCTTGAAGAAGACCTGCTTGTGGGCGACGACATCCGCGAGCAACGTGTGGTCATCAATGGCATCTTCAAGGAACGTTGAATGAGCAATGGCCCACAGGTCGTACAGATGGCGGGACAATCGGGGTGGCATCGGCATGTCCGGTTCCCGATGGTATTCCGCATGGAGCAGGGTGACTTTTTCCCAGAAAGTGCGGCGGATATCCAGGACATGGATGGGAACGCTGCTGGCGGTGATGGCCTGTGGGAAGTGTTGAGCGATGTAGGGGATGATTTGCTTTTCATCGGCTGGCCAGTGGTCGGAGCGCGCACCGAGTTCAATCTTAACGGCTTTCCGGATGTATGGCAGGCTGTCCACGATTGCCGAAGGATAAGCAAACTGCAGCGTCTGGAGATCCTTGTCATCCGGATCAACGGTGAGCTCCCATTCCTGGTCATTGAGAATGGCGAACAAGCCTCCGAGCTGGTCCCTGAGAGCACCTGATACCCAAGCCGTGCACGCAGCTCCCAGTTCTTCCACCTTCGCCTTCTTTCTTTTTCCGCTCGATTGCCTTGCCGGATCATTGTCGCCGCCGAAACCCAGATATTCCCGGCTGATGGAGACGTCGATATCCTCGGAAAAACGCTGGATGACCCCGTAGCATTTGGAAAGGGAGGTGCCGCCCTTGAAGATGAGGTGGCCACGCAGGTCCTTCAGCGAGAATAGCTTTTCCAAGACCCAGCAGACCCAGAAATCCTTCTCGATAATGACTTCTGAGATGTTCATCCGGGCGGCGGTTTCCCGAATGTAGGGTTCGCGATCCGAAGGGGGCAGGGCGGCAAACTCATCCATTGGGCTTCTCTCCCGCGATTTGTCCGAAAATCGGCCGCATCCACTCGGGCGCGTAGGACAGGTCCTTCAGTAATGCGGACCTGTCTTCGTTGGAAAGGCGATTCTTCAGGGACTTAACGGTGCTGGAATCAATGGTCCCTTTCCCAAGGTAGCGAAGCGCCTGGATGACGAGGGCGGTGGTTTCCCGCTTGGGACCCAAATTTCGAGGGGTGGTCTGCTTCAGCTCAATCGTCCGGTTGCCCACCTTGACGGTGCGGCTGAGTCCATCGGTGAGGAATGTGATTTTGGCGGGCACCTGCTCGGTTAATCCCAGACGGTTTGCCGCGTAGGCACCTGTTGGGACCAGGCGGACTTTGTCTCCGCTGGCAATTGCCTTGGAAATCGCTTCGGGAGACGGGGACAGGTTTCCCAGCGTAGGGTGCTTTTCTGGGTAAAGGTAAAGGCCGTGTCCGATCCGCTGGATGACGCCCTTTTTAGTCAGGCGGGAGATGGCCATGCCGACAGCTGGGCGGGAGCCAAGGTCGGAAAATGCTTTTGGAGTAAAGGCCCAACCCCTGCCATTGCCATAAATACGACTAATAACCTTATTATCAATGCTTTGTGACACTTAAATGGGTTTCTTGTTGTTACGGATATAGGTAAGGTTTCGTAACAAAATGAATCATCATTTAAAGCTGGTCCAGACAATAATTTCTCACGGAGCCACCAAGCGCACGGAGCATACACCCTCCGTGATTGCTGTGAGCTCCGTGAGAGAATTATACAGTCTTCCCCCCAGCGACCATCCAGCGACGCCTCCCCGCACACCCGCATAAGTACTACAAATTGCGAAGCTTCCAAGCTTGAAGGGCGGGTTCGATTCCCGCCGCCCGCACCAATTTTCCCGCCAGCTTGCTGGCGCAGGAAAATTGAGTGCCCTGAGCGAAGCCGAAGGGCACCATGCTTCGCCCGGAGGGCTTCGCGTGGCAGGCCCATCTTGAGGGTCTACCCCATAAAGTGGGTCTACAGCAAAAAATCAGGGACGGGACCACCTCACAGCTTCGAGTAGCGGCTTGAGACGCGAAGGCCCGCCCGGACTGGCAGGACGGGGAAATCAGCAAGCTCCGGCCGGCCAACATCGATCTCAAGAAGGGCGTCATCCGCATCGAGCCGGAAATCTCCAAGATCAACGAGCGCCGGATCATCAAGATCCAGCCCAACCTCCGCGCATGGCTGGAGAAGTATCCGCTCCCCGAAGAGGGTGCCGTCCCGCCCGGCAATGCCAACCGCATCATCACCGATGTGCGCATGCGCATGGACCTCGGACACGATGTCCTTTGCCACACCTACATCTCCATGACGGTCGGCGCCTTCAAGTCAGTCGCCGCGCCGCTCCAGGAGCCCGTGCCTTGACACCTGTCCAGTTTTTCGGCACCACCTCAGATGCAGATGGCCGTGAAACGAAAAACTGATAAATTATGAAAAGTCTGCACTTTATACCGAATACGCATCTCGACCGTGAATGGTCGCTCGACTTTCAACATACGCGGCACCTGACCGTGAATTTTATCGACCACCTGCTCGAAATCATGGATGAGGTGCCCGAATATACCTTCCTGCTCGATTCGCAGGCGGTGCCGCTGGAGGACTATTTCGAGCTTCGACCTGAAAACCGTGCCAAGGTCGGTCAGCTCATCGCCGACAAACGCCTCTTTGCAGGGCCTTGGTACGATGCGCTTGAGATGAACTGCCTGAAGGGTGAGTCGATCGTCCGCAACCTCTTGCACGGCCATCTCCTTGTTGAGGAGTTCGGCCCTGTTTGCAAAGTAGGCTACACCCCGTTTGGATGGGGACAGGTCGGCCAGCTTCCTCAAATCTACAAGGGCTTCGGAATCGGGAATGTCATATTCTACCGGGGGATCACCACCCGGCAGGCGCCCAAATCAGAATTCGTCTGGCGGGGCGCCGACGGCACCGAGCTGCTCGGCAGCCGCCTGGGAACCCCCCCGCGCATGAATTTCTACATGCTCGTTTGGCGGCCCGCGTTCTTCGCTCATCTGCCCGAGCGAGTCAATCGCCGCTTGAATTGGACTCAGGACGACGGAACCCCGTTTCGCCTTTGCGATGAACCCAACCGGTACGACCACGGTAAATTTATCGAGCATCAAAAAGAACTGAACCTCGATTCACTACGTGAAAACCTGCGTAAGCTCATCGACGGCGAGAGCGAGGTGTTCGGAACCTCCGAGATTGCGTTCATGCACGGGTTTGACACATCCACCCCCGATATTCGCGAAAAAGAGGTCGTCGACGCCTGTCAGCAGTATCTCGAAGCCGATGAAAAGCTCTTCTTCAGTTCGCTTCCTGAATACATGGAGGCCGTCGCAAAGGCGGTCGACTTCGACGCACTGCCGCGCATCATCGGCGAGTCGCGCTATCTTGACAACGAGTGCTTTGGCTATGCAACCGTCGGCAACGACATTCTCAGCAGCCGCACCCGCCAGAAGGCCAAAACGGCCCGTGCCGAAACGATGCTGGCCTCGGTGGCCGAACCGTTCGCGGCCATGAATTTCCTGCTGGGCGGCGAGTGGCCGGAGCAATACCTGAACAAGGCCTGGCTGCAATTCCTGAAATGTCACCCCCACGACACGCTCGGCGGCTGCGGACTCGACCAGATTGAACGCGATGCCAACTACCGCCTCGACGATGCCATTTCGCTTGCCCGGCTGGTTTCCAAGGAGAGCCTTTCCGGCCTGCAACTGCGGATCGACACCTCCGCCGCTGCAAGGGGCGATGTGGTGCTGACCGTTTACAACCCCTCGGCGCATCCCCGCTTCGAAACCGTCTCTGCCTATATCGACATCCCGGACGAACTCGGCGAAACGGTCAAGCTGGTTGATTTCGATGGGAATGACGTGGACTGCACGCTCACGCCGACCGGCATTTCGGGTCGCGTCTATCGCGATGTCTGGGACTTCGCGCTCGGAATCCACGGCCGTGAGGCCCTGCTGGTGTTTGAGGCCGAAGTGCCCGCTCTCGGTTATAAATCGTACCGCCTCACCGCCGGCGAGGCTTCTCCGGTGGCCGTGATGGCTCTGCTTGAAAACAAATTCGTAAAAGCGGCGGTGCAGCCGAACGGCACCCTTACGCTGACCGATAAAATCAGTGGCGAAACGTTCGATAATCTGGCCTGGTTCGAGGATGCCGGCGAGTGCGGTCATGGCTGGACGCACGTCGAGCCCGAAAATGCGGAACGACTCAACACGCTCGATGCCGAAGCATCCGTCGAGGTGCTCGAGCAGACCCCGCTGCGCACACGCGTAGCGGCCACGGTCGTGCTGGATGTGCCGGTCAACGTCCATCACATTCCCGATGGCGGAAACTGGATGAAGAGCACCCGCGATGCCGAAACCAAGCCTATGGCCATCACCACCGAGTACACACTCAACCGCAGTGGCCGGGCGGTCGGCATCAAGGTTTCCTTCCGCAACGAATGTTCCGACCACCGCCTGCGGATCATGTTCCCGACAGCCATCGCCGCTCAATACGTCCATGCCGATATGGCATTTGATGTCGTGAAGCGCCCGATTGATCGCACCGAAGAGAATCAGGTGGCCAATCTTCAGCACCAGACACAGCCCTTCCAGCGCTTTGTCTCGCTGCAGCAGGGATCGCGCTGCTTTGCGTTCGTGGGGCAGGGACTCAAGGAATACGAAGTGCTCGATGACCGAACCATCGGTATCACCCTGATGCGCGGCTTCCGCAACGATATCTGCACCTTCAGCGTGACCGAGTTTGACCACCAGGTTAGCGAACTCTCACAGAGTCTTGGTGATCACGAATTCACGTTCCGCATCACCTCGGTCGACCCGGGCGACGGGTTTGCCGCGCTCTATCGCGAGCATGAAATGCTTTCGGCGCCGATGACGCTGTGCCAAACCCGGGCGCATGCCGGAACGCTGCCGCCGGTCGCCTCGCTTCTGTCCATTGATAACGAAGCGTTGGTGCTGAGCGGCATTAAAAAAGCGGCGCGCCGCGATGAACTGATCCTTCGCCTCTTTAATCCATCGGAGCGTGCGCAGCAGACCACGCTGCGTGTTTCCCAAGGAGTGGAAAAAGCGTTTCTGACCAACCTGAACGAAGAGATCGAATCGGAACTGGCGGTTACCGGAAACACGGTCGGTCTGTCGTTTGAACCGAAGAAAATTGTGACGGTTGCGCTGAAACTCAAATAAGGGTTGAGGTTTTCCGCCCGACCCGTCTGGAAGAAAGGAATTCAATGAAATTTGATGGACTGATTGCCTTGGAGCAGACCGGCGACCAGGTGTTTGTTGTGGGTCAAAGCGGCGTGGTGTCTGTGGGCACCACTGCCGATCGCAAGGTGGAGTTTGTGACGTTTGAAAACGGAACCACTCAGGCGCGGGTTAAATCCGCCATGGGGTATCCGGCCTATTATCCGGTTCACGATGTGAAAATCGAAAAACCGCTGAAGGCGGTGCTGATGGATCTCGACGGCACCACCGTTCACAGCGAGCACTTTTGGATCTGGATCATCGAAAAAACCACCGCCAGCCTGCTGGGGGACCCGACGTTCAAGCTGGAAGCATGCGACGAGCCGTACGTCTCCGGCCACTCGGTGTCCGAACACCTGCAGTACTGCATCAGAAAATACTGCCCGGATAAATTGGTTGAGGAGGCGCGCCAGTGGTATTTTAAACACACCAACTATGAGATGAACGAAATTATGGAAGGCCGCGGCAAAAAAGGCGCCTTCACCCCGTCGCCCGGGATTAAAGAGTTTCTTTATGAACTCAAGAATCTCGGTGTAAAAATCGGTCTCGTCACCTCCGGCCTGTATGAAAAGGCCTGGCCGGAAATTCTCGATGCGTTCAACACGCTGGGCATGGGGGATCCCAAACTGTTTTACGATGCCATTATCACCGCCGGTTTCGCGATGCGCCCCGGCGAGCCGGGTACGCTGGGCGAACTCTCGCCCAAACCGCACCCGTGGCTCTACGCCGAAACCGCCCGCGTCGGTTTGGGGATTCCGTTCGAAGCGCGTCATGAGGTCGTTGGCATCGAGGACAGCGGGGCCGGGGTGGTCTCCATTCTTCTGGCCGGCTTTGCACCGATCGGTATCGGAGGAGGCAGTATTGAAGAAAGCGGCACGCGCGGTCTGTGCACCCATTACGAAGAGAATTTTGAGCAGATTCTAAAGCGGTTGAAGTAGTCGGGCTTGGCTGGAACTGGCGCATGAAATTATCTGAATTCAACCTGGAATGGTATCGGCAGTGGGCGACCTCTCGCACCTTTATGGAGGAGTGGTCCCGTCCGGGGTTGACCAATTTTCCCGGCAGCGATCAGACGGGTAACGATATCCCTGCACTGCGGCATCCGATCTTTCATCCGGGTAGAGGCCGAAGGACTTGCCATCCGTTCGGAGGTAGCCATGCCCTGGTGCTATCCTGAGTGATAGGAAAGATGAGGAGGAGGCAAAGGTCATCGGATTGCACACCATCGACTACGGCACTGTGCAACGGCTCTGCGAGCCCATGCTCTCGGAAAAAGGCAACCGGAGCTATCTGAAATCACGCAAAGCCGTCCTGGTCTACGACAAGCCGAGCGTCATCAAGAAAATTCGAGCCATCATCGACTCCTGTCACTGACCACTGTCAGCGGAAGCCCCGTCAATGGGGAATTACAGTTGTCGCCGGATGGGGAGAAATAGTTGTCTGGCGGCGTTGCCCGACATGCCCACAAACTGCCCCGTCGAGATGTTGGCGGCGATCAGCGAGAAGCCGATCAGCCACCATTTCAGGCCGCGCCCGGCGAGGAAGTAATCGCTGGCCGCGTGTTCGCTCTTCAGTTCCTCTCCGCGGCTCTTCCCCAGGCCGATTGAGATCACGGCCGCCACGAAGGCGACGAATACAAGGATGTCGAGTATGCTCATGGATTGCTTGCCGCCGGCGCGCCCGATCCGATTGCTTGCCCGCCGGCGCGCCCAGGCTTGAATTCAGGCTGAAAGCCCGGCCCCATTCCTTTCACAGGAATTTCTGCTGAGGGCGTGGCAGCGCACCTTCAGCCCTTCGGTTTTATACCGCTTTCAGTATGGATTGAT
>JBNGDP010000155.1:0-4953 GCA_049975345.1 Oceanipulchritudo sp.
GGCTTGCCCCGCCAGCCGCCTCAGGCCGGGAATCCACCCCCCCCAACCGCGCAAAAGTCGACGAGCCATTCCGCCGCCCGGATCCAGCGCAAGTTTGGAGGGTAAGCGGGGCGTAAAGCCAGTCATAAAGGGGGATCGTTGGGGGAAGGGCCTTTTTTCGCGCGGAGCGGAAGGGAGGGTGGGTCTAGCTGGGTTCCGCGCAAATTCAAAGATGAAATGCGTAAGATTCCATGGCGTCACCGGTGGCGGTTTGGTAATATGCGGCTGAAAACTCAGCCCTTGGGCTTCATTTATCCATAATCCAAATCCTATTCGCCAATGAAAAAAGCACTTCTCCTCTCCTTCCTCACCGCCGGCGCTGTTTCCCTTGTCCAGGGTGGGGTCGTTATCTACCAGCAGGGTTTTTCCAACAACACGGGAAGTAATCAGGCGATCGGCGATTTCGAGTGGTTTCAAAACTCCATCAAATCAGATGGTACTAATTTCGTCATTTACAACGGGACCCAAAACCTTGGTACACATGACGGCCCAACGGTTGCACCGAATGTGAATGCGGTAACGCCGTATGGGGATAACATTGCCCTCGGATTGATGTTTGTATCTCCGCAGCAGGGGACCGACGCCGGACGGACGGTGTCCTGGACAAACGATGCGGATATTCAGGTCGACGTCAGCACCTTGGAATCCGTGTCCATGGACACGGGCGTCAACACGAGTAATGCCGGCAACGGTTTCCGCATCGCAGTGCAGATTGCCGACCAGTGGTATGTGCAGTCTTCACTCACCCAGCCCAGCCAGACGTCAGGTGCAAACTTCGACTCAAATGCCGATGCCTACACCTTCAACTGGACAAATACGGCTGCCAACTGGAATACGATCAGCTTTGTCGAAAACACTTCCCTGAGCCAGACCTTGGGGGCAGTAGGTTCCGATTTGAGCGGTACCGTTCAGTCGATCGGCTTTTGGACGGAGACCACGGGCAATTTTGGTCAGCACTGGGATAACTTTACGGTCACCGTCGTCCCCGAGCCTTCGACCTACGCGATGCTCGCGGGGCTGCTGGCGCTCGGGCTGGTGATGGTCCGCCGCCGTCTTTCCTGAGTGACAGCGAGCCATTCCCCCGGCACGGGGGAACCGACACTTTTATGGCAGGGTGGCACGCAAGTGCCACCCTGTTTTCGTTAACAGCCTCCCGCTTTTCAAACGCTCCTTGCTTTGTGGTGTATCCAAAAAATCGATTACATGAACATACGATCTTTTCTCCTTCCCCTCCTTGCCTTTGGCGCGGTATCGTTCGCGCAGGCGCAGCTGGTGGTCTACACCTTTGACGGGGTCACCGACCCGGTGGACAACAACGCGGTGGTGATTCCCGCGGCGGCGGTGGACGCCAGCGTGACGACGGGCGGGATCACCGGGGCCGGCGGTCTCGGGCTCTACCGCATTCGGAATCCCAACGGCGCCTACGACAGCAGCGTCCTGCTGACGGACAACACCACCGGTGACGCCGACGCGGCGGCCGCCTTTGCTGCCGGGGGGTACTTCTCCTTCACGCTGACGCCGACGGTCTCCGACCTCGACCTCGGCAGCCTGGACTTTCTCGTCGCCAAGGGCGGCGCCACGGGCGTCCGCCGGATGGAGATCCGCTACGCGGTCGACGGATCGACCACGGGCACGCTGCAGGCATCCACCGAGGTGGTTGCGCAGCGCAGCGGGGGCACCGCCGGGATGGACGTTTACGCGCTCGACCTTTCGGCGGTCAGCGCCCTGCAGAACCTCGGCCCGGCCAACACGGTCGAATTCCAGTTCATCACGGCGACGGACGGCACGGACCTGACCCTCGAGTGGGACTCGATTTCCGTTTCCGAGGTGCCCGCGCCCACGCCCGGCAGCCTGCAACTCTCCGCGGCGGCGTATTCGGGAAGCTACGACAGCGGGGGCATCACTGTGTCGGTCGAGCGGACCGGCGGTAGCGCCGGGGCGGTCTCGGTCGACTATGCCACCGCCGACGGCACCGCGCTGGCCGGCACCGACTACGCCGCACGGTCCGGCACGCTGACCTGGGCCGACGGCGTGGGGGGTTCCCAGAGCGTGCTCATTCCATTGCTCGACAATCCTGCATCCGCCGGCAAGGCCTTCTCCATCACCTTGTCGGGCGAGACCGGCGGGGCGACCCTGGGCAGCCCGGCCAGCGCGACGGTCAGCATCAGCGGACCGCCGCCGAATATCGTCCTGTTCTTCATGGACGACATGGGGATCAACGACATAGGCGCCTACGCCTATCCCGAGGCGAATCCCTACCCGGGCTCCGGCCCGGCGCCGATTACCTACAGCTCCGCCTTTGATCCCCTGCCGCCCCCCAACGTGGCGGCGGACCTGACGCCGCGTATCGACAGCCTCGCTACCGAGGGGGCAAAATTCAGCTCCTTCTACGCGGCCGTGTCGGTCTGCACGCCCTCGCGGGCCGGCTTGATGACAGGATCCTACGCCACCCGGGTCGACATGGAGGAGGTCATCTGGAACAGCTCGCAGACGCACGGGCTGAACCCCTCCGAAGTGACGATCGCCGAGCGGCTCAAGCAGGCGGGCTACACCACCGGCATCATCGGCAAGTGGCACCTCGGCTTGTTTGGCGGCAGCTACGGGATGGACTTCAACCCGCGGCGGCACGGGTTCGACATGTTCCTCGGCACGAATTCCGGCACGGTGAACACGACCGATCTGTATGACGGGGAATCAATCGCCGGAACGATCACGACCGCCACCGGCGGCAGCATCACCAGCCCGATCGACACCGTGACGGAGCGGCGCCACCTGCTGGAGGCGCAGACCGAGCGCTCCATGGCCTTTATCGAGGACGCCCACAGCAACGGGCAACCGTTCTTCCTGTATTTCTCCACGATCGCCCCGCACACGCCCTGCTGGCCGCACCCGGATTTCATCAACGCCTCCGGCGAGAGCCAGTACTACGACGTGGTGGCCGAGCTGGACCACCGGGTCGGGCAGATCCTCGACAAACTGGACGCGCTTGGCATCGCCGGCAACACGCTGGTCATCTTCACCTCCGACAACGGGCCCTGGGTGAGCCGCTATGAGAGCAACCCGTCGCTGCGGCTGGATCCGGAGAACACGGTCGGCTCGGCGTATCCATTCCGCGGCTACAAGCGCGGGGCCAACGAGGGCGGCCCGCGCGTGCCCTTCCTCGCCCGCCTGCCGGGGCGGATCCCGGCGGGTCTGATCGTCGACGGCATGGGCTCCGGCATCGACCTGCTGCCGACCCTGCTCGGCCTGGCCGGCGGCGAGCTGCCGGCGGCGACGATTGACGGGGTGGACATCTGGCCGCTCCTAAACGGATCGACCGGCACCTCCCCGCGCACGACGTTCTTTTATTACGAGGAGAACGACACCAGCGCGGTCGGTGTGCGCAAGGGCGACGACAAGCTGCTCCGGAGCACCGACTACGACGTGCAGACGGGCCTCTTCAACCTCGCCACCGACATCCAGGAAAGCACCAACCTCGGCAGCAACGCGACCCTGGACAGCCTGATCAGCTCCCACAACAGCGCCATGGTCCGCCGGACGCGCGCCACTTCCAAGAGCATCTCGATCGAGATCGACAGTGACACTGTCACCGTGCCCGAGGGCGGCACCGCGACCTTCAATGTACGCCTCAGCGCGCCCGCCAACCTGACCGTCGCCATCAGCCGTTTCGCCGGCGACACCGACCTCGCCGTGCAGAGCGGCGGCACGCTCACGTTCACCACTGGCAACTACGCCACCTGGCAGACGGTTACCCTTGCCGCCGCCAGCGATCCCGATTTTGTCGACTCCGGCGCCACCTTCCGCGCCAGCGCCAGCGGGCTGAACCTGCGCGAGATCTTCGCCCGCGAAGCCGATACCACGCCGCTCCCGCTCAGCGCGGCCGAGCAATGGCGGCTGTTCTGGTTCGGCCAGACGGAGAACAGCGGGGTCGCGGCCGACGAATTTGACGTCGAACCGGACGGACTGGTCAATTTGCTCGAGCGCGCCTTCGGTACCAACCCGACCGTCGGCGAAACGGCCCTGACCCGCGCCTCGGGGGCGCCGCCTGTCCTTTCCCTCGTCGATGCCGGCGGCAATCCCGGCAACGACTACCTTGCCCTGACCTACCGCCGCCTCGCGGGTGGCAGCGGCACCACCGGCGAGGGCTACAGCGTGGATGGCATGGGCTACTTCGTCGAGCAGGATGCCGATTTGATCAACCCCTGGTCCACCGGCGGCATCACCGTCCTGTCCATCCTGGACGATACCCCGGAGCCCGGGATCCAGACGGTCACCGTCCGCTCAAACACCCTCCTGAGCCCGGCCGAGCGCGCCTTCATCCGGCTCAAGGTCGCCACTGAATAAACCTCGGCCGGTTGCGGGGGTTGCCAAACCTCGGCCGGTTGCGGGGGCAAGCCCCGCAACGCGGCTTTTTAAGGTAGGCTGGCGGGGATTCCTGGCCTGAGGCGGCTGGCGGGGCAAGCCCGCCAGCGCGCCTTGCTGAGTCTGCCTGTGCGCCTTGCTGAGTCTGCCTGTGCGCCCTGCTGAGTCTGCCTGTGCGCCCTGCCTTGTCTGCCAGCGCGCCCTGCCTTGTCTGCCTGTGCGCCTGCCTCTGCCGCTTGTGATGATTCACCGCCCGGGGGATCTTCTCTCCCCCGGCGGAAGAGGCCGGAGTGAGCCTGCCTCTGCCTCCACCGCCTCCCGGGCGGGCTTGTCCCGCCCGGAGGCCCAGGCCGGAACCAGCCCGCCGCCCCTTACACACCGCCCGGGGGAGCTTGTCTCCCCCGGCGGAAGAGGTCTGGCCTCCCCCGGCGGAAGAGGCTGGATATTAGGGATTATCGATCGACAGGCGGATGAATTTTCGTCCGTCGGCGCTGTCCTGAATGCTTTCCGGGATGCGGACCGTCACGGTTTCGGTGCCGTCGCCGTTGTCGA
>JBNGDP010000155.1:5053-7335 GCA_049975345.1 Oceanipulchritudo sp.
CCGGGCCACGGATCGCCGGCGGCCAACTCCGTCCGGAAGCGGTGAAAGTCGGCCAAATTGACGCGACCATTGGCGTCAAAGTCCCCTTTCACGCTCAGGATGAGGCGGGTCGGCGACTCGCGGCCAACGCCGACGCCGACATCCCCGCCGAGGCGGACCTGGTCGGGGCCCGGGGTGCTTGGCGGATCGATCCCGATCCCTTCGAGGCGGAAGGCGGTGAAGGCTTTGGCGGCATCGAGGTCGGCGCGGACAAACTCCGTCACGTCGACTTCAATTTCCCCGCCCTCGGTCAAGCCGGAGGCGGAGAGCACCGCCACCGTCGTCCCGGCGGCCTGAAAATCATCGGCCTGAACGCCGCTGGTGCCACCCGTCTCGACATCGCCATTCTCGTCGGTATCCATGGCGACAATACGCATGTCCGGCGGCGAACCGAGCAGGCGGGTCACGCGAAAGGCCAGAACGGCCGAGCCGAGCTCGGCGCCGGTCAGGTGCCCGATGGACGGATGGGTCAGGTCAAACTCGGCCACGACCCGGTATTCCTGGTCATCGGTATGGTTGTCGCCCACCGCGAGGAGGGTGTCGGCGCGGCTGTCCCCGTTGCCGTCCAGGTTGCTGTCGGTGATCTGCCGGGTGAAGCCGTTGAGGAACTTCGGGGTGGTGGCGCGGGCGGCGGCCATGGCGTCGAGCTTCGCCCGCAGCCTTGCGTAGGCCGCCTGTTGCGCGGCATTGAGGGAACCGGCAAGCAGGTTGACGGACTCCAGCGGGTCCGCCTCGATGTCGAACAATGCCTCGGTCACCGATCCATTCGTTTCAAAGCGCTGGTGCAGCTTGTAGCGCTGCTCCTGGGCGAACTCCTTGGCGATGGGCTCGAAGAAGGAGCCCCAGTAGGCGCGATACCAGACATAGGCGCTGTCGCGGTTATCCAGGACGGAGCCGCCCGCATCGATGATCGGCACACCGTCCAGGCCGAGTTCGACCGGCGCCTCGATGCCGGCCACCTCAAGAAAAGTCGGAAAGAGGTCGCTGAAATCAACCGGGCGGGTGGAGACGCCTGCGCCGACCGTGCCGGGCCAGTTGACGATAAACGGGACGTGGGTGCCGTAGTGCGTGGACGCCGCCTTGTCGCCCCGGATGGATCCGGAGTCCGTGTTGATAAGAATATCCGGATGGCTGCCGTTGTCGGCCGTGACAATGACCAGCGTGCTCGCGCGCACCGAGTCGCCGGTGTCGCCGTCGCCATCGGGGTCGTCGAGGTGGGCGATGAGCTGGCCGATGAGCTTGTCGGCGTATTCCACGTTGTCGTCAAAGTAGATGGTGTTGGATCCGCTTTTCAGGACGGTGGTGGAATCGGGCGTCGACTGCCAGGGATCGTGCGGCAAGCCCATCGGATAGTAGGCGAGGAAGGGCGTTCCCGCGGCCACCGCATCCGTGATAAAGCCCTTCAGGTGCGCGACGAAGAGGTCCGGTCCGTAATCGCTGCTGGTGGTGGAGACGAAGACGCTGGAGCCGCCGTCGGCCGAGGCGGTCTCGATCTTCGGATTCCAGTAGCGGGTGTAGGCGGGTGAGCCGTCCAGGTCGTTGGAGTTGAGGTTGTGCAGCAGGTAGCTGTCGAAGCCGTGGTCGTCGCGCATGGTGCGCGGGGTGACGTTGTCGCCGATCTTGTTGTTGGCGGTGGGGCCGGTACCCTCGACCCCCTGGTCCTCGCCGTAGCCGGAGTCATGGCGCGCCGGATGGTCGCCGGGATCGGAGAGCTGCCACTTGGAGGCGATGCCGGTGGTGTAGCCGTGATCGCGCAGCACTTCGGCGAAGGTGGTGGCGGCGTTGTCAAGATGCCAGAAGGCCCGGTAGACGCGGAAGTTGTACCGGCCGGTCATGAGCACGTTGCGCGTGGGCGTGCACAGGGGCGTGCCCCATGCGTGTTGGAAGCGCATGCCGGTGGAAGCGAGGCTTTCCATGTTCGGGGTCTCGATCGGCTGGCCGTCGGCGGCGTTGACCGGGTTGCCGTAGTAGGAGGAGAAGGCTTCCGCACCGACATCGTCCAGCATGATAAAGAGGATATTGGGCCGCTCCGAACCCGGCGGCGGCGATGGCAGCGGATCGTCCAGTTGGCCGGTAGCGTCCCGCCCGCGCCACCAGTTGATATCCGATCCGGCGACAATGTTGCCCGCCGAGAGGTTTGCACCCGCGGAATCCGGTGCGATTCCGACCGTGGTGGCGTCATTCGGGTCGGCCTGCGTGTCGAAGGTCCAGGTGGCAATGGCACCCGCCTGAACCATGGCCGC
>JBNGDP010000156.1:0-7196 GCA_049975345.1 Oceanipulchritudo sp.
AGACACCCGCCGTGACGACGTCGTCCTGCATGATGATGAGGAAGGCCACTTCGTCACCCGCATTCATGCTGCCACCGTAAACGGTGTTGAAGATGCTGCTGACGTTGAAGCTGTAGCTCTGGACGAGGGTCGGGTTGATCGATCCAACGAGGGTCGAGGCGTTGGCCTCGTAGCCTTCACCCGTGCCGTTGTAGTTCTTGTAACCACCCCAGTTGCCGCCATTGCCTCCAGTATTGCCACCAACGAGCGTTCCCACCCGGGTCATGTAAATCTCGATGGCACCGTCAGCGCCTGTGCCCTCAATATTGGCAACGGAGAATTGAAATTGGAGCAGGTTTTGCGAGGCGTAATCGATCACCTGGCTGGCATTGGGCGTAAAAATGACACTCAACCCGTGAACGACATTGGAGCCGGTCCAGCCAATGGGCGCGTTTTCGGGGATGTTGACGGGTGGAAAACCTTCCGTCTTTTCCACCATGGCACGCATGGTTTTCAGGCCCTGGAATCCGGCGTTGGTACCGCCCTGAAAGAGGGCCTCGTAAACAACCCCGCTCTCGCCGCCCTTCTGGACGCGCATGGTTTCGTCGAGATTGGCTGTAACGTTAATCTGCGCCTGCAGGCTCGAGGCGAGCAGTGTGAAGCTGACACCAAGGATCGGGATGAGTAGTTTCTTTTTCATTTTATGAGGATTCATAGGTTGTATTGTTATGCTTGACGAATAAAAGCCGGTTAACGGCTAGAGAATCGGAATCATAATCAATAAGAAGCCCGACAATGAAAAGCGCATCGCGGACGAACACGTTCGGGCGGTCGGGGACGGGAAAAATGGTCAGGGCACCGGTTTCAGCAGCACCCTGAAAAGCCGGCTATCATTCCCTCCATCGAGCGGTTCGATCGAACGGAAAATAACGGATTCAGAGCCGTCGCCATTGTCCACCGGCACCTGATGCAAAATGAGGGAAGCCGATGCGGAATTCCACGGCGTACCGGATTCACCGGTTGCCTGGATCGAATATTCAATCCCCGAAGCGGTGTAGCTGTTTCCGCCCGTGATTGATCCGAACGCCAATCGGTCGTGGGTCAAGGTGAAGTACGGTTCCCCCAAGAAGGGAAGGATGCCCCCCTGCACCGGGTGGTCTTCATCCGGCGAAAGCGGATCCCGCCCGAAGGCGCGTTCCTGTAGGTTGACCAGCATATCCCCGTCAGGGTTGGCTGAATCGGCTGCGTCTCCGGCATTGTCCGGGCTTCCAAAATGCGTCAGCCGCCAATTTTCCGCGGCGCTGAAGACGGATCCGCGAAACAGTGTCAAGACCTTGGGACTTGGATTATAATAAGCCCGGTCCTGGGTGAGGTCTGCGGTCAGGAGATCCCGCGTCTGCCCACCCTGCGTTTCACGCACGAAGACGTCATAGAACAAATCGTAATATCCGGTGAACAGGCCACCCGGCTTCTTTTTGGGCGAGCTGCGCGTATGGGTGGGGATGACCACCGTCATGGCGCTGTCGACCAGTTCAAACCCGGGCTGCGCCTGGTTATCGACATCCAGTGGCATGAGAACCCCGCCGAGGACCTCCGCGCGCCCGCCGTTGATGACTTTCAGAAACGTGCCATCCTCCTCATCCTTGATTCCAAGGAACCAGACATCTCCGCCATCACTGAGGGTGTTCAAATTCTTCTGCTCGGCGTTCAACTGCCGGGCCCAGACATCCTGGCTGCCAAAATCAAATTGTGGAATGGCGGACGGCAGGGGCTCCGGAATAACGATTCCCCCATAGCGGCTGCTCGTCCCGGAAACATTCTCGATGAACAGCTTGCCGCTGCCGGTATTTTTGTAAACCTGTCCGCTGGTCACCCAGATGTCCTTGAGGACAACGGTACGATCACTCTCGTTTTTGATAAACGGGGTGGCCCGGCGGTAATCGCCCGGACCCGCAGTATCTTCTCCGGGACGCCTGTCACTCCAGTCCGTTGTCACCTGTTCAATAATCAGTGGATCCCCGCCCCCACCGGCAATCGTGAAGCAGGGAACCGAGTCCTTGGCATCGGCCAGGGGCTGAATGTAGCTGTAACAGCCGATAATCCGCTCCACATGGGATGGGATGGTGACCCCCGTTTTGAAGATATATTGGCCGGAAGGGAAATAGAGCGTCGCCTTTCCTTCATTCACCTGCCCCGGCCCCATGGAATCAAGCGCCGCCTGAAAAGCCGGCGCGTCGTCGATTGTTTCGGAAACGGCGGCCCCCGAGGCGTCATTGTTGCGGACCGCTCCAAAATCCAGCACGCTGACCCATTCGGATGCGGGCGCGAGCGGAATCTCCGGCGCGTCCTCAATGGGCAGGTTCATGCTGTTGAGCGGATCGGTGGGGAACAGGACTTCCGCGCTCCCGGAATACCATTCCGAAATACCCGGGCCCTTCAGGTTACCGGCAATATGATCGGTGATCAAGTGGCTGTGCCCCTGCGCGGTGATCCGCCGGGCATACAGAAACCCGTTATTCTCAATCGCCGGATGGGCGCCATCCCCGTTCTGGAATTGCGCGTTGATGAGCACCATGAACCCGCCCCGATTGTTGTTCTGGATGGCGGCCTGACCAATATGATCAGTCTGCAGCCGGTGAATCGTCATGCTCGTAAGGTTATTCTGGACGGCGTTGATACGGGAGTTGCGCACGACAATGTCCTCCATGGTGGTCTGGTAATTGGCGTGGGACTCCGTCCGTATACCATAATCAAAGCCATCCACTTCGATATGAGTGAAGAATTGCGGACCCGGCAGATTGCTCAGCAACAAGCCGGTATGCCCCGCCTTGGAGGGATCCGGGGACTTGATAAGGATATTCTCCAATCCCCCACAGTTGTTGGCGGCAAAATCCAAACCGATGGCACCGGGGTTGTCTCTGCCCACATCGATGCTCAGGTCCTTGATGTGAACCTGGAAGCCGACGAACTGCCACGAGCCTGGCAGTTCATTGGCTTGATTAAAGTCGACCAGTATTCGGGGATTTGAAGAATCTCCAAAACCCGTGGCCGCATCGTCCAGCTTCAGAATGGCCCCGTCACGGCTCTCTCCCTGAAAAATGATCCCCCGGCCGGAGCCGCCGCCCTGTATATCCTCATCATGTGTGTCCAGAATGAGCGGCGCCGTCAGCCGATAGATGCCGTTCGGAAAATACAGGATGGAGCGCTTGCGGAAGTTGGCCTCATTGCCGTCGTGGTCATCCATGGCGGCCTGGATGGCGGCGGTCGCGTCCTCCGTGCCCGTCGGATCCGCGAAGTAGGGGGATTTTGTGACATCCACAACGGCGTCGGGTGGATATGCAACAGCGGCAGAGACCCTGAGTGATAGGGCAAGGGCCAGGACACCCGCTACCAGTAAACACTTCATCCTGTCCGCGTGACGGGGAAATTATCTTTCACACCTGCCCTCAACCATCATGGGGTTTCCGTTGTCCGGAGACGGAGAAAACCTTTCGGGGTTGTCGCGTCCAACGGATCCGTCATGCGCACGGTCACGGTTTCTGTTCCGTTGCCGTTGTCCACCGGTCCGGCATGCAGCATCAGCGGGGCAAGGGCGGATTCCCAGGTTCCGGTCAACTGGGCGTTGTGTTCGACGGAATAGGTGATGCCGGAGGCGGTGTAATCCACACCGGCCGTACCGGTTCCGCCCGTCAACTGATCAAAGGTCAGGGCAAGATAGGGTTGGTTGCCAATATCGAGCAGCTCGCCGATGAGAGGATTGTCCGTCTCCGGGACAAGGGGATCCCGTCCGAAGGCGCGCTCCTGGGAATTGATCAGGATATCGCCATCCGGGTTGGCGGAGTCGGCGGCGTTGCCGCTGTTTAACGAGGTGTCGAAGTGCGTCAGGCGCCAGTTCTCGGCTGCGCTGTAGATGGACCCGCGGAAAAGGGTCAAAACCTTTGGGGGTATGGTGTTGTAACCGCGATCCTGCGTAAGAGAGGCCGTCAACAGATCCAGAGTGGTCGCCCCTTGGGTCTCACGGACGAACACATCATGAAACAGATCATAATATCCGCTCAGATCCGGCTTCAATTTCGGGGAACTGCGGTTATGTGCAGGGATGACAATCGTCATGGCGCTGTCCACAATTTCAAACCCGGCCTGGGTTTGATCATCCACATCCAGCGGCATGATGACCCCGCCGAGAACCTCCATGCGACTGCCCCCGACCGCCTTCACCAGCGGGCCGTCCTCCTCGTTCTTGATTCCAAGAATCCAGACATCCCCGCCCGAGCTTTGCACCTTGATATTCTTCTGCTCAGCATTCAACTGCCGTGCCCAGACATCCTGGCCGCCAAAGTCGAACTGCGGAACCGCCGACGGCAGCGGCTCCGGAATCACAATGCCCCCGTAGCGGCTGCTCGTTCCGGAAACATTCTCGATAAACAACTTCCCGGTGCCGGTGTTCTTGTAGACCTGGCCGCTGGAGACCCAGATGTCCTTGAGCACAACGGTACGGTCCCCTTCGTTCATGATGAAGGGCGACGCCCGGCGGTAGTCGCCGGGGCCCGCCGTGTCCTCCTCCGGCCGCTGGTCGCACCAGTCGGAGGTCAATTGCTCGATGATGAGCGGTGCGCCTCCCCCGCCGGCAATGGTGAAGCAGGGCACACTATCCTTGGCGGCCGCCAGGGGTTGGACAGCGGTGTAGCAGCCCACGATTCGCTCGACGTAAGGAGGAATGGTTACCCCGGTTTTGAAAATGTACTGGCCGGTCGGAAATCCGCCCGGGAAATACAGCGTGCGCTTCCCCTCATTGGGCTGACCCGGGCCCATGGAATCCATGGCCGCCTGGATGGCCGGTGCGTCATCGATGGTGGCGGATACAGATGCTCCCGCAGTGTCGTTTGCCGGAGCCGCCCCAAAGGCGGCTATGCTGACCCACTCGCTTGGCGGATCGCGCGGGATATCCGGTGCGTCCTCGATGGGCAGGTTCAAACTCATCAACGTGTCGGCCGGGAAAAGGGTCTCCGCACTTCCGGAATACCACTCGCTGATCGCCGGTCCGCCAAGGTTGCCCGCAATATGATCCGCAATCAGGTGGTTGTGTCCGTCCTTCGCAATGTTCCGGGCATAAAGAAATCCATTATTCTCAATTGCCGGATAGGCGGGATTCCCGTTTGCGAAGGTCCCGTTTACAATAAGCAAAAAGCCCCCGACATTATTATTCTGCACCGCAACCTGGCCGATATTGTCCGTCTGCAGCCGATGAATGTTCATGCTGGTGAAGTTGTTCTGGATGCCATTGATCAGGGAATTGCGCACCACGATGTCTTCCATTGTGGTTTGGTAGGTGGGATGGGACAGGGTTCGGATCCCGTAGTCGAAGCCATCAATCTCGATATTGCTGAAAAGCTGCGGACCCGGATTCAAGCTCATCAACAGGCCCGTATGGCCCGCTTTGCCGGGATCGCTTGTCTTTATCAGGAGGTTTTCGAGTCCTCCGCAATTGTTGGCGGCAAAATCCAGCCCGATGGCCCCCGGATTCCCGCTCCCAACATCAATGGTCATGTCCTTGATATGCGTCTGAAATCCTACAAACTGCCATGAACCCGGCATTTCATTGGACTCATTGAAATCCACAAGGGGCTGCGGATTCAACGGGTCGCCAAACCCGGCTGCGGCATCATCCAACTTCAACACCACGCCATCCCGGCTCTGCCCCTGGAATATGATGCCACGAAGGGAACCGCCACCTGTGGTTCCCGCGTCATGCGTATCCAGAATCAGCGGGGCGCTCAGGCGATAGGTGCCATTTGGGAAATAGAGAATATAGCGGACCCGGAAACCGTAGATATTGCCGTCAAAATCATCCATGGCATCCTGGATGATTGCCGTCGAATCGCTGACACCCGTGGGATCCGCCCCAAGAAGCGTCACGTCGATTATGGTGTCACCTGGATAAACAACATCTGCAGCCGAACGTGCTGAAAATAGCGTAGAGGCTATGAAAGCGGCAACGAGGTACGAACATAAGGGGCGAAGCTGAATCGGGAGTCCGGAAATTTTCATCTTGTTTAATCGATATTGATTTGGGGGTTTTCTTAGAGTTTCATCTGGAAGGATACAAAAGCCTGCAGGGGCGCATTGGGCATGCCGCCTGGGAGAATGAAACGATCATCCAGAAGGTTCTTGATATTGACCTGGATATCAACGTCCGCGGATTTGGCCGTAAACTTATATCCAAACAGAAGATCGAAGGTGATCTGGTCATCCAAAAGGATATTGCGGTCTATGGAAACGCGACCGTCCTTCACGGTGGGGCTGGGGTTTTCAACGCTCAACTGGAAGGACCCGTAGCGCTTATCCATCCAGGTGAAGCCGCCTCCCAAATAGGCACCCTCCAGGCGCCCTTCGTTGAATTCATATTTCGTCCAGACGCTCACCTGGTGCAGGGGTACGGTGATCGCTGGACTCTCGAACTGCCGGAATCCAAGGTCCAAGGTTTCTCCAGCCTCGATGTAAGCGTAGGAGACAACCGCCTGGAAACCTTCGAAAGGACGCAGGAACAACTCGGTCTCAAACCCTTTGACCGAACGCACATTGTTGGGCAGGTCGACTTGGGGATAAATCACCCCGCGGTTGAGCGGATCGGAATAGCCCAGCGCATCCAGGTCGACCGGAATACTGTTCTTTTGGGAAATCTGCTCCAGGGTGACATCAAAATAGGCCATACTGCCGGAGAGCTTCCCGTCCAGCAGGTCAAACTTTGCGCCGAACTCAAACCCGCTCCCCAACCAGGGAAGCAGCGGATACTGGGTCCTGAAATCATCCGCCTGGAGGATGGTCCCGGAGGCATTTGCATCCGCCACGAGTTGTGCCTGTTCTTCCGGTGTGATCAAGCGGTCGCCCTGCCCCACCTGGGGCACGAAAGACTCGCTGTAACTGGCGTAGATCGTGATGTCATCCGCGACTTCGTATGAGGCGGCAATTTGCGGGGAAGTGGACTCGTTTTCACTGTTCGTTTTCGATCCCTGGAGGGTCAGGTCCGCTTCGGAGCGGTCCAGGCGAAGCCCCCCGAGAACAAGCAACCGACCGTTCATGAAACGCGAGATATTGCTGATAAAAGCCGCCTCGAAAATATTCTCCTGGGAGTTCCGCGGATTGAAGGGACGTCCCGGGGAGGGTGCGGTGGGGACGAAGAACGTATCCATCAGGGTCACGGTGGAGTTGGGCGTAAT
>JBNGDP010000157.1:0-7173 GCA_049975345.1 Oceanipulchritudo sp.
TGTAACCTCACTTGAACCTTGGTTTGTGGCAATGTGTTAAAGAGGATACGAATGTTAGTCGAAAGAGTTACCCTATGAAATCCCTTCTTGCCCTGTATGCCATCTGTTTGACGCTATCCCCGTTGCTTGCTGAGCGGGTCTATCCCCGGCAGGAATCGACACCCTTGGATCCGACGCTGGTGACCCCGGTGGAGATAGACGAGGCCTCGATCGTGCGGGTAATCTACGTGGACGTGAATCATCCGGAGGCCTCGGATGCGAACACGGGCTATCTGGCATCCTTGCCGAAGAAGACCATTGCGAGTGCCATCGACCAAGCCTTTGGCGCGATTGAAGCCTCCAATTCCGGGGCAAAGATTTTCATCAAAAACGGGCGTTATGCATCTCCTGCGCAACGGGCGGCAAACCGGCTCAGCAGTTCGCGCCAGAAGGAGCAGCCTCTTGTCATAGAAGGGGAGAGCCGTGGCGGCGTGATCATCGATTGCACGCGGGTGATCGCTCCGGGGCAGATTGAGGATCTCGGGGATGGGTTGTATGGTATTCCGTGGATGGAAAACCGGGGGCATGGGACCTTCGCATGGAAGAACGGACCGGATTCCTTTGGCGGGGAGGTTGCCCACCGCTCCGAGACGGTTTTCGTAGACGGAGTTCGGCTGAGGCCGGTCATTCTGGAGCCGCACAACGGCGAGCTGGTGGGCAACAACGTTTACTGGACTTACATTCCCGCGTCCTATCGAGGACGTGAAGGGGTCACTCGGCCTGGAACTTTCGGAGTATCGGAAATTGAGGAAAACATGGTGTTTTTCCGTCCGCCGGAAGGGGTGTCGATGGAAGGTGCGGAAGTCCGTGTCAATGTCCTGGGGAGCTTTCTTGATTTGCGGGAGAAGTCCAATCTGGTTTTCCGCAATCTTGTCATCGTGGGTCCCGGCCAATTTGCCGGGGATGCGGTCATCAAGAATTTCGGGGCCAGCGGGTTGGACCGGGTGGAGAACATCCTGATCGAGGACGTGGAGATCTATTCCCCTTCCTCTGGTGACGGGATTGCCATCAGCAATGCGATCAACTTCACGGTGCGTCGGGTGATCGTCCGGGATTCGGGGGGAAACGGGTACTCGGGCACGCGGGTTGACAACCTGTTTCTGGAGGACGTGGATTTTTCCGAAAACAACTGGCGCTCGGAGATGGGTGACATCATGCGCTGGGTGGCGGGAGGCTGGAAAATGCTGGAGTCCACTGATATCCTGTTGAACCGCTATGTGGCCTATGGCAACGGGGCCTCCGGATTCTGGTTCGATACGGCTGTGCGCAACGCAACCCTACGGGAGTTGTATGCCGTCGGCAACTCGGTCTTTGGATTCTACAATGAGAAGTGTGTGGGGGATATCCACGTGGCCGACGGTGTTTTCATGAACAACGGCCGCTACGGGATCTTCAACGCTGAAACCGGCAACAGCCTTATTGAGAACAACATCTCCTTCAACAATGGTGATTCGGCCTTTGGGCTGCGTTGCCGGGATAACTGGAACACCGTGGGGGAGATCCTTCTTCTGCCGCAGGATATCGTCCTGCGTAACAACCTGTTTGTCTCACGGTTTCCGGACGGAAACCTGATCTACAGCTACGAGATCGGAGCGCTGCAGCAATACCTCGACACCTTCATCGCCACCTTCTCGGGATCCGGAAACCAGTACTGGTCCCCGATATTTCCCAATGCCTTCCAGGTGGATGGCGCTGTTACCTTCGACAACTGGCTGCAGGCGATTCCGGAAGGAGAAGATGCCGGCTCCGTTTTCCAGGATCCGAAAATCGATACCACGGGGGACGGGCTCGCGCACTTCTTCCTGTTCGAGGATATGTCCGCTGATAACGTCGGTCAACTTGGCGACAACGAATCCTTCAACGGATTCAGGCCCAACCTGGAAAACGCCCGTCCGGTTCTGGACATGCCGCTTAACTGGCGCAAGGGCGCCGGTCTTGAGGTTCATTTTATGCTCAACGCGCCGCAGTCGGGCGATTATACCTTCACACTGAACGCAAACGTGCCCGCCGCCTTGTACGGCAGCACCGATGAATCCCTTTACCGGGTGAGTGCGGTTCCCCTCGCCGAATCCGGGACGGCATCCACTTTCCGCGACTGGGAGGATGCCGGCAACGGATCGGTCACGCTTCAGCTTGCGGCTGGGGAATTCTATCACATGGTCATCCGGTCGGCCCTTCCGGAGACAACCGATATGCCCTTTCTTTCCTTGGGCTGGACCGCTCCATGGATGGGGGCAAATGAGGTGCGGCCGCTGGCCGCCCCGTACATCCGTACCCCTGAAATCCTCCCTCCTTCAATCGACGGATTCCTGCAGGCGGCCTCACGGGAAGTGGACGGCAGCTTCCAGCTCGAGGGGTTCGGCCGGTTCTGGGACCTCGGGCTCAGCTATCGCTACCACGCCGTGCACGGTATCCTTTATGTGCCCGATTTTCAGGGATTGCCCGGATTCTGGGGTTATTCGGTCAATCTGGGATGGACCTACTTCAATCAGGTCTACGGGGAGAGCTGGCTCTATTCGCAGACAAAGCAAAGCTGGCTTTACTCACCGGGGTGGGGCGGGGAGGTTGCCTTTTATTACGTTTACTCGGGTCCGGAAGCAGGCTGGGCAAGCTATCCCCGTTAGGGTGCGTAATTGTAAAGGTTTCACCACGACATCGCCTCGAGCTGATTCGCCAGCTTGTCCGGCTTGCCTCGTTGTTTGAGGGTGTCGCCATCCTCCCAAATCATGTCCAGAAGGATGGTGGATGGCCTTGATGGAATACCAAAGTCACTTTGTTGAAGCTGGCTGTCGAGTTGTTTCATCAGGCGCTGTCCAATCTCGAACGGATTGATGTAGGAGCCGGAAACCGATGTCGGCTCGGTCCTGCTCCCCTCCCTGACCAGGCTGACGTCACGCGGGACTTCGACGCCGATTTCCCTCAGGGAAGCAGGTAACAGGGGGATGTGAGTGAGAATTCCGTCTGGTTTGTAGCGATCGTACCATGTGGCCAGATCGTCCAGATTTTCACTACCCGACTTCAGGCTGAGGAAGGGGATCTTACGCGATGTCGGGAGCAGCTTTTGGAACCAGTCGTAGATCGTGCTGCAAATGAAGTTCATCCTCACGTCGAATTGCTCGTGCCAGACGGCCCCGATCCTCTGGTGTCCGGTTTGGAGCAGCTTGTATAGGCAGGTCATGATCGCCTGCCGCTGGTTCCCCACGATCCGGTTAAGGCGGGGTTCGAGAACGCTGTAGCCGACGGTGACCGCTGTGAAGCGGTCCCAGTCCAATTCCAAACGAGCGCTGTAGTCCCGGATGGGCGGAATGATCAACCCCTGGATGGCTCGGCTTTGCAGGATCTTATCGACCCGCTGCATCGACATGTTTTTTTCCTTCAACCAGAAGACATCAATATTGTAGCCCCTGTTGCCTGCCTGGTCCCGGATTCCCTCGAAGAGCTCTGCCGCATAGCCGCCCTGTTTGGTGACGTCCTTCCGGACGCCCGCATTCAGAAAGGCAACCGTGGTCTGCGACTCGACTTTGCGGGAAGAGCGGATATGGCTCATCAACTGGGCAATGGCGGGGGTGGGCCGGTAGCCGATCCGGGAGGCCGCCTCGACAACCCTTTCCCGTGTTTCCCGGGGGATCCGCGGATTGCCCCGCAGCGACAGGGAAACCGTCGCCGGGGAGAGCCCTGTTTCCTTGGCAATATTACGTATGGTAATCTTGGGCATTTTGAGGGAGAATAATAGGAGGTTAACAATTTTAATGAATCAGGTTTTGAAGGGCATCTCAACTAAAAACACAGTTACAAGGAAACCATGAATAAATGGCCCCTCTCCAGATTTGCCCTGCTTCTGACTTCACCCCTGCTGCTGGCACCCCTGTCCCTACCCGGGCAGGAGGAGGACGGGGACATATTCGAGTTATCCGCCTTTGAGGTAAATGTCTCGGGGGACAGGGGGTATATATCGAGCAACGCGATCAGTGCCTACCGGATCAACCTGCCCATCCAGGATATTCCCATACAGATCAAGGTGGTGACCCGAGACTTTCTGAATGATGTCCAGGCGGTGAACCTCGAAGAGGCCCTTGGTTACTCGGTGGGCGTGACCCGGGATGTGAATGAGCGGGAGGATGGCCGGTTCTCGATTCGCGGACTTCAGGCGGCTTTTCCTAAAAGGAATGGGTATCGCCGGTACTACACGGTGGACATGACAAACGTTGAGCGGGTTGAAGTGATCAAAGGTCCCGCATCAGCCTTATTCGGTGAAGCCCAGCCGGGCGGTATTATCAACTACGTGACGAAAAAGCCCCTCGAAGAGGAACGCTACGGAATCACCGCGACTTACGGATCGTACGACTATATCCGGGCAGTTGTGGAAGCGACCGGTCCGCTGAACGAGGACAAGTCCTTGTTGTACCGCATCGACACCTCCTATCTGGATCGCAATGATTATCGGGATTTTTCCTATGAGAAGCGAAAGGTCGCGGCACCCGTGCTTGAGTGGCGCCCATCAGACAAAACTACACTCCGGTTTGATTTTGAATACATTGAGCGGGATTTTCTGCCGCCTTCCAACAATGTCGTCTACAACGAAGTCGCTTACAATTTTTATCAAAACCTGCCGGAGGACGGGATCATCAATCTGAAAAAGCTGGCCGCAGATTCGGAGATTCGGATGAGTGATGACAGCCTGTCCGCCTTGCCTTTCATCAAGACTTGGGGGCAATTCATGCCGGAGGAGATTATACCGGAGGACCTGAACGATCTCCTCTTCTGGCGTGATATTCACCCGGGCTTTCCCCGTGAATTTAGCTCCACGGGTCCGGATTCCTGGGACTATTTTGAAAGCCAGTCCTGGACATTGGAGGCGAGTCATAAGTTTTCAAACGAGTCTTCGATTCGTTTTGCCGCCTCCACCGCCACGATTGATACGGCCTATGTGCGGGCTCGTCCCAATCGCGTAAGAATTTACGGGGATGGATTTTACAGGGGTCAGCGCCAGTACGAGGCTGAGAACGTGGTGGGGAATCTCCAGTTGGATTACCTGCTTCCTTTGGATTTTGGCTGGTCGAGGCACACCCTGATTTTCGGCACGGAGGTTTTTCAGGATGAATTCCAGAGCATCCTCTATGTTGCGCCCATTCTGGGAAGCTGGCTGGAGAATGCCTTTGCCTCTTCACCGATCCCGAGTCGCCGGATCTTTGCCGACGGGACCTACAACCAGTTTTCCATAGCTCAGTTTCCCGTCTTTGTGGAACCTGAGGACATTTACCTTCGGGATGATCCAACCCGTCAGGAGCGTCTGACGTACAGCTTTTACATGTCTGATCAAATGGTCTTTTTTAATGAGCGGCTGAAAGTCCTGGCAGGGGTCCGCTATGACCATCAGGAGCAGGATATTTATTATCACACCACCAGGACCGGTCTGGTGGAGTCGAACCCGCCAACGGAGGAGTGGTCTCCCCAGATTGGGGCCAATTTCGAGTTGCGGGACGGGGTGGCGCTCTACGCCAATTACTCAAAGAGTTTTTCTCCCGGACTTGGAGGATTTGACCGGTTGAATCCAGATGGCTCGATCACCCCTTCGGTTCGTCCTCCCGAGCTGGGGATTGGTTATGAGGCTGGGATTAAATTGACCCTTTTGAACGGGAGACTGTCCGGGACGATGGCGTGGTTTGATATCGAAAAGAATGATGTCACAATCACCCTTCGGAACGATGTGGGCACGGCCTACAATCAATTGGTGGACGATTCCTCAACCGGGTTTGAGATGGACTTTGCCTACGAGCCGTTTACGGGTCTGCAGTTTCTCTTTGGCTACGCCTACATCGATTCATTCCGTAACGATCCTACAGCCCCACAATGGGTGGTCGACATTGAATCGAGAGTTCCGGGAGTTCCCGAGAACCAAGTCACCTTCTGGACCAAGTACAAATTCCTTGAAGGGGCTCTGGAGGGATTCTCCATCGGCGGAGGTGTTCAGTGGATGCAAGATTTCCGGGGTAGTCAGGCTCTTCCAGATGTGCTCCTTCTGGATGGTTATACGAAAGTGGATCTGTTGCTGAGTTACGCCCTTCCCCTTTCCAAGGGTGAATGGAAATGCGATCTATTTATTGATAATGTCCTCGACGAGGACTTCTATTATCCGGGACCGGTGGCGGCATATCCCCGCAATTTTAAAATAACCATTAAATACACTTTCTAGAGATTACTGATTTATCATAAGAAAAACCCAATATAACTATGAAATCCTACCTAATATTAATCGCAGCATGCGGAGTCCTTCTTTCGAACCTTGATGCGCTCGAGGTTGAAGTCCAAAGAGCAGGTGATCCTGAATTACCCTGGGGATACGAGGACACTACCGAGTTCAGCATTGATGAAGATCCAAATCTCGAAAACCGTCAGAATTACGTCGAATGGGACCATGCCCGTTCCATTCAGGTCTCCGAAGCACCCTACGTGGATTACTTTGTGGCCTTTAACTCCGGTGTTGCCGGGGTTCTCGCCGAAAAAAAGGACACCCCTTTTCTGAATGCTTCCGAGTCCACCATTTCACAGCTCTCAGGAGGGGCGAACGGCGGATATGTTCCGGACTTTGAAGACCGGCAATTCCCGGACCGTTACACGACCGCTGAAATGCCTGGTGGTGGGGAAAAATTCTCCGTCTTTGCCTCCTGGGCGGATGGAGTACCGTTGCCGACAGCCACCAGTTGGTATGGCGTAAGCTGGGGCGGCCTGCCAACAAACGATACCGCAATTGAAGAGATGCAGGTCCGCGTCAATCTGGCGAGCCCGGAAACGGTGAACGTCGCCCACCTGTTCAATGACGGCCAATATTACAGCACGGACATCGGCAATGGCGATGTGGGCGCTGCTCACACCATCCTTGATGGCCATGAGTTTACGGTCACGCATCACTCGGCGGATGGTTCCGTCATCGATGAAAAGGCGTTTGTCCTACCCAGTGGCGGATTCAAGGGAGTCGTCAGCACCAAAACGGGAGTGGAATACATGCCACCGGAAAGAGATGATGGGTACAAGCAATTCTACACCGCTATCATCACCGCTACCCGCCACGCTGAAGGAGACTATCTGATCCTGAAGCACCGGGCTGGCAATATCGGCTACCGGATGACCCTGGTG
>JBNGDP010000158.1:0-7064 GCA_049975345.1 Oceanipulchritudo sp.
TGGTCCTTGCCGTTTTCAGGCCGCGGATGAAAAAGCTGTCCCCCTCCTCACCGCTCACCGTGTCGGCCCGCGTCACACCCGCACTGAAACGCACAGCGTCCTCGATGGATTGTGAGTAGGTGTCTTCCAGATACTCCTGCGTCAAGGAAGTGACGGTGATGGGTACGGAGCGAACCTCAATGTCGAACTTGGTCGCCGAAAGGCTGTTGCGCGCCTGGTAGCCCACGTTGTCAGTCGAGACGACAAAGGGGTCCAGGTTCCAGACCGGTTCGCCGGCATCCTGCGCCTGGACCATTTGCAGGCTGGCGGCCACCAGAAACAGGATCCCCGCCGCAAAACCATTGGAAATTTGCTGATGCATGCTTTAAACTTGGGGGGAGAAATGATAGATTTCTATTTTGAAACGTAGCTCCAGGCCCCGCTTAGATTCACATTGCCCTCTGGTAGATAAATGTACTTGGCCAGGTTGTAATTCCAAATCCAGTCGCCCATTGAAACGTTCACCCACCCCATGAAGGAGCCTGTATCCGCGTTGCCCTGATTATCGAGAGGGTATTCCGCCCAGGTCGGCGTCGCATTGACCACGGTTTCAAGGATCACGTAGTCGCCTTCAATGACGGTTTGCTGGCCGGAAATCCACTTCGGGTCACCGGATGTCAAGGGCTCGGCGTCCTTGGTGTACAAGGCAATTCCCCATGGCGTATTGGCATCCAGCAATCCCTGGGAAATCGCGTCCTTCACATAACTCGTAATGTCAAAGCGGGTGAGATGGTTGCGCTTGTCCGCTTCCGATGGACCGACCGGAGGAAATCCGATGCCCACACGATACTCGGTCCCGGAACCGGCCAGTGGAGGATACACGGCCGGATCAATATCGAACATTTCGATGGGAGCATATCCGTTGACCGAGATATCAGGATTTGCCGGTGTTCCCCTGATCCAGGTGAAATTCCATCCACCCAGCTCACCGTCGGGCACAAACAGTCCGGGCACCAGGTAGGCCGTCACAACCACTCCCGGATCAACCGCTATGTCCGGATTGCGCTCCAGCCAGGCAACACCAAGGTGAATGTAAATCTCATCCGCCGCGTCGATCTTGTTGAACAGCTCGGGATTTGTATTCTCCTTCAACTCAATTTCCGCAGGGGCACCGAACAGAATATAGCTCCACCAGATCCCGTTGGTATTCCAACCCACATTGCAGTGAGTGTTGCCGTCCAGGCCATTCCACCATGCAGGAATATCAGGACGCGGCCCGTCAACACTCTGGTTCGTTTGCGCACGCCCCACGTCGTAGGGCCCTGTTTCAAAAAATTCGGATTGCCCCTGGGCAAAGCAGGCCATTCCCAGAATGCTGAGCAGTGTGAAGTGTTTCTTTGGGTTCATTTGTTTTTACGGATTTGAGGGTATTGGGTCGGGTTGTAATCTTCGCATTCAGGTTTCCACCAGACCCTGCTTTCATTACTGCAGAATTTACCCCTCCCGGCAAATGACATTCCTGCCGAACACGTTCGTGCGCTTCGGTCAGCCAAACAACGCTGATTTCACCCGAAAAACCGGCGTTGCGGCGCACAAGGAGCCTTCCCTTGGCGTGGTTTATCATTGAGCAAGTGGAGGTCTGGCTCCTGAATGAAAGTCACCATGCCGAACCGCCCGCCCAATATCCTCTTCCTCATGGACGACCAGCACCGCCACGACGTGGCGGGCTTCATGGGCAACGCCATTGTCCGCACCCCCAACCTTGATCGTCTGGCGCAGGGTGCGGTCATCTTCGACAACGCCTACACGCCGAGTCCGGTCTGCGTGCCGGGTCGGCAGTGCATGATGAGCGGGCAACTGCCGATGACCAATGGTTGCCGGCGCTACGGCGACGACCTGCCACCCTTTTCGCCAACCTTCGCGAATCAGCTCGCGCTCGCCGGCTACTCGGCCGTCTGTTGCGGCAAGCTGCACCACCAGGGGCGCGACCAGATGCAGGGCTGGACCCGGCGCATCGGCATGGACCAGCATGTGGAGCCGCCGGCCCTCGGCGAGGAGGCGGCCGCCCGCCACAAGGAGTTTTCCAAGAACAATCCTCCGTCATGGGACCTGAAAAAGGAGCTGGAGATGGCCGGCCCCGGCACCAACCACTTCGGCATCAACGACCGCTACACCATCCAGGGCGCCCTGGATTTCATCGAGGAACGCTTCACCGGCAAAAACTACGACCGCATCGACAGCCGACCCATCCTGCTGAAGATCAGTCTGCAACAGCCACACTACCCGTTCATCTGCACGCGTGAAAAGTTTGATGACTACATCGGCAGGGTGCGGCCGTATCCCGAGCGTCAGCACATCGTGGAGCACTTTTTCGCCAAGGACTGGACCCACAACCCGCCCGTTTCAGAGGAGCAGAAGCTCAAGGCCATCGCCGCCTACTACGGCATGGTCGAGGAGGTGGACGCTCAATTCGGCCAGATCCTCGGCGCACTCGCGGCCGCCGGCCAGGACCTCGACGACTGGATCATTGTCTACACTTCCGACCACGGCGACATGCTCGGGGAGTTCAACACCTGGTGGAAGCTCAAGTTCTACGAGGGCAGTGTCAAGGTGCCCCTGTTCATCCGCGCGCCAAAGCGCTTCGAGGGCCGGCGCCTGCGCGAGAACGTCTCCCTGTGCGACCTCTACGCCACCTTATGCGAATTCGCCGGGGCCGAAGTGGCGCCCGGGCGCGACAGCCGCAGCCTGGTTCCCCTGCTCACGGGCGACGCATCCAGCTGGCCCGACACGGCGGTCTCCGCCTACGCCGACCATGTCATGGTGAAGCAAGGGCCCTGGAAGTACTGGGCCCTTGCCCCGGACACGGAAGTCCTCTTCAACCTCGATGAGGACCCACACGAGGAGCATGACCTCGCCGGTGACCCGAAACACAACAAACAGCTCCGCGCCCTCCGCGCCCTCCGCGGTTCAATGAATTAACCGCTGAGAACGCGGAGAAGGGAACGCGCAGGAAAAATGGAAGTTGTGAGCCATATCAACAATCCCATTATTCCCGGTTTCCATCCGGATCCCGACATCATTCGCGTCGGTAGCGACTATTTCATCACCACCACTTCATTCGAATGGTTTCCCGGCATCCCGATCCACCACTCGACCGACCTCGCCAACTGGAGATTGATCGGTCACGCCCTTGGCCCGAAGCAGATGGACCTCGGACCCGTCCCGGACTCCGGCGGCATCTATATCCCGTCGATCGCATGGCACAAGGGAACCTTTTACATGGTCTATTCCGTCGTTTACGAGGGCGCCTGGCCGCATGTGGCCAACCGCTGCCACATCATTACCGCCAACGACATAACCGGGCCGTGGTCGGAGCCGGTCTATCTCAACAGCATGGCCTTCGACCCGGCGGTGTTCATCGACCGCGATGGCCGCATCTACATCATCAACCTGGTCATGGAGACACGGCTTGAACGCGGCCCGCAGATGAAGGGCTTCATGCTGCAGGAATATGACCCAAAGGAAAAGCGCCTCGCCGGCGATGCGAGGATGATCTTCGAGACCACGGACCACGGTCTTCACCCGGAAGGCCCGCACCTTTACCACATCGGGGAGTACTATTACCTGATGTGTGCCATCGGGGGGACAAAGTGGGATCACGGAACGATGTTCATGCGGTCACGCAGCCCCTGGGGCCCCTATGAAAGGGCCCCCAACACGCCCATGCTGACCTCGAAAGGCGATCCCGGCAACCCCCTGCAAAAGGCCGGACAGGGGTGCATTGTGGATACGCCCGGGGGCGATTGGTTCCTCGCCCACCATGCGGGCCGACCGGTCGGCTCACAGCGGGTCTGTCCGCTCGGGCGCGAAACCTGCCTGCAGCAAATCCGCTGGAATGCCGAGGACTGGCCGGAGTTGGCCCATGGTGGTATCCATCCTGCCACGACAATCATCCTCCCTTCTGCAAAACCGGCAAAAACCTCCACGCCGGCAGGGCGGGCATCCATCGAGGAATCCTTCTCCTCGCCACAGCTTGATCCGGAGTGGTGCACCCTGCGCGAACCGCCCTCAGCGGACTGGTTGCGCATCGACCCGGAAGCGCGGTGCCTTTCCCTGCGCGGCCGCCAGCCCATTGCCGCGCGTTACCAGCAAAGCCTCGTGGCACGGCGCTGGACCAGCGTCCATTTCACCGCCCAAACCCGCCTCGATTTCAATCCGGCCCACTACCGTCAGATGGCCGGACTCATCTGCTATTATGACACCAGCGACTTTGCCTACGCGTGTGTGACGCATGATGAAGAGGCCGGTCGCTGCCTCCAGCTCGTGCAGCGGATATCAGGCCGCCGATGGCATGAATGCCCCCGGTTGGCCCAACCCATGCCCGTTCCCGACGGACCGGTCGGATTGCGCGTCAGGATCGCCGAGTTGTCCATGCAGTTTTCCTACCGCAGTGCGGAAAGCGGGGAATGGATTTCCCTGGGTGAAGAACTGGACGGTGCCCATCTCTCCGACGAGGGCCCGGACGGCTCCCTTATGCGCTTCACCGGCGCCTTCGTCGGCATGGCCGCCCACGATCCGCTGTACGAATCCGTATGGGCACACTTTTACCGCTTTTCCGTCCTGCCCTTTGGCCCGTCATCCGCGGGGTCAAAACCGAATACGGGTTGACCGGCATGGCGATGCTTGTACCTTGCCGCCATGCTGTTCAGAATCCCCTTGTCGCTCTGTTTCCTTGTATCAATTGCCGCCTATTCCTGCCTGCAGGCGGTTCCGGTCATCCCGATGGCCGGCAGTCCCGTACAAATCGACGGCCAGGTCGATGTGCAATGGGGCCTGGCAAATCCCCTGCCTTTGCAGCATGCCATCGTGCTCTACGACATGCTGGATCCGCAGGACGTGGAGCCGGATCCGGTCGATCTCTCCGCCAAGGCCCGCTTCCTGTGGGATGAGCAGCACCTTTACCTGCTCGCGATGATCGTGGACGACAATCCCCAGGCACCCTACACGGGAACGTGGTTCCGCGAGGATACGGTGGAACTTTACCTCGACTTGGATCTCTCCGGCGAGTCGAACAACGGCCAATATGATGGCGTCAATGACTGGGAAATCGGCTTCCATTCGATGGCCGATCCGGTTGGCATCGTACTCGGGCCGAACTCCGTACAGAATGACGAGGGCTTCCTCGCCGCTTCCACATTGACGGGCAATGGATACTTTATCGAGGCCGCCCTGCCCTGGGACACGCTGGGGATCGCCGCGCCATCCGCCGGGGACCGCATCGCGCTGGACGTCCATGTCGTCGACAACGACAACCAATCCGGTTCCCGCGAACACAAGCTGGCCTGGGCCAGCACTGTCGATGAAGCGTGGCAGGACACAAGAAGCCTCGGCGAACTGATCCTTGCAGAAGCGCCGGCAATTTTATCCGACCCGATTCCCGATCCGCTGCCCTCGAACGGCATCGGGATCGCATTGAAGCCTTTTGCAAAGGTTCCCAACTCGCCGGCCACCGGTAACGCCCCCCGCCTCAACATGGTAAAGGAGGCGCCGGATGGCTCCGGGCGCCTGTTCGCCATCGACCAGCTCGGTTATCTTTATCAAATCGATACAAGCGGCCAGGTCGCGCTCTACATGAACATCCGCCAGACCCTCGGCAACCGTTACCTATACGACAACACCCAGACCGGCTCCACCAGCTTCGCCTTCCATCCGGAGTTCGCCAAAAACGGGAAGCTTTACCTGGTCACCTCCTCGCCGACCTGGACCGGCACCGCAGATTTCCTTGCCAAGCGCCCGATCGATCCAAGCGTTAAGGGTGCCGACGCGCGCAACCCGCTCATGCATGACATCCTCGTGGAATTCACCGCGGACGACCCTTCCACAGGCGCCTTCAGCGGCACTTTCCGCGAGGTCATCCGCATCGAGCAGCCCTACCTGGACCACAACGTCGGCGAGGTGGCCTTCAACCCGGCAGCCGCGCCGGGCGACCCGGACTACGGGATGCTCTACATGGCCGTCGCGGACGGCGGCAACAAGTACCCGATCGACGACGCCGATCCGGAGGACAACGCACAAAACCTTTCGACCCTGCACGGAACCATTATCCGTATCGATCCGTTGGGTACAAATTCCGCAAACGGAAAGTACGGCATCCCGGCGGACAACCCCTATGCTTTGGCCGGACCCGGCATCCTCCCGGAAATCTGGAGCCACGGCCACCGCAACAACCATCGCCTGTCCTGGGACCTTCGCTCCGACAACGCGCTGTATTCCTTTGAAATGGGGCAGGAGATGGTCGAGGAGGTCAACCGGATTGTTCCCGGAGGCAACTTCGGCTGGGGAAATCGCGAGGGCACCCTTGTCCTGAACGAATACAACCCCCTGCAGGTCGCGCCCATCCCGTCCGTGGAGATCCCGGACACTTACCAGTATCCGGTTTTCCAGTACGACCACCCGGACAACTCAGGCGCCATTGCCGGCGGAGCGGTCTACCGGGGCCGCGCGATGCCCAGCCTGTATGGGAAACTCATTACAGCAGACTTCACAGGCAACCGCGGGGCATACTACGGCCAGGTCGAGAACACCCGCGGCCTGGCCCACGGCACCGCCGCCCCGCTGCATGAACTCGACATCTACGACAGCAAAGGCAACCTTTCCGACCTGTCGACCGCCCTGCTGGGCTCCTCGGGCACGCGTCGCACCGACCTGCGCATCCACATGGACCTGGGCGGCGAGCTCTACTTCACCAACAAGCGCAACGGCTGGATCCACAAGCTGGAGCCGGCGCCCACCGAGCACGGCGTTCCCTGGCCGAACACCTTCCCGAATGCAGGCGAAGTCTCGCCTGGCAACCTGCGCACGGATTCGCTCGGATTCGTCTACTTCCCGGAGTGGCCGTGGGTGTACAGCTACTCGATCGGCTGGGTGTGGATCCAGGATCCGGGATCCCCGGACGCTCCCGGCAACTGGATTTACCGGCCCAAACCACGGTAAAAGAAAATAGGTTCTTCGCGGAAAAGTGTGAAACCACGGAGAGGCCCGAAGTTCCATACCAGCCCGTTGCGCAGCGCAGCGCAGGGCTGGGT
>JBNGDP010000159.1:0-6861 GCA_049975345.1 Oceanipulchritudo sp.
GATGTCCTGCATCAACTCGATGAGTCGCCGCTTCGGTGGGGTGAGGTGTGCTTTGCTTGTCTGGTTCATGCCGAACCTCCTTCATTTCTGGACCGACCGGGAGACAGGTCCGGCATGAATTTCCCGGGTGGCGGTCGTGAACTTTTTGTGTTCACCAGACCTGTCACCCTGCTTTGGCGAATTTTCGTTGCGACCCCGAAAAACGCCCTGGCTCAAGGAGGAGGAAAGCCCGTAAAGCCTTGATTGATGGTGGGTTTACAGAGGAAAACTTTTTTAACTTTTTTTGCCCGGCCCCAGTGAAATTTCACCGGGCGGGCCTCCAAGACGCAAAAAGCCCCGATCCAGAATCCTGAATCGGGGCTATAGATTTGTCGGGCGCTATAAAGGGTGGTCAGTAAACCTCGGCACCTTCCGGGAGGATGCGAAACTTGCAGCGGTAGGTCTTTGTATCCTTGACCCATTCGATGGGATCGTCATCGAGCCGGAAGAATTCACGCAGGTGCTTCGACAACTCTTGCTTTTGTTTCTTCAGTTTGTCCGAGGCGTATCGGCTGTGCCAGTCGATCTCGCCACGGGAGTTGGCAAACCCTTCAAGCAATTTCCATTGCTCGGTAGGGTTGCCATTCTTCCTGCTCGCCATTCCCATTTGCGTATAGGTGTATCGACCGCTCTGGTCGCCCGCCCATATTGTGACGGTATGACCATCACGGAACTGAATCTTGATTTGTAGCCATGTGGTGCCCGGCGGTGTCGGGAAAAACACCGTGCCGCCTGAATCCGGCTCAGGCACCTGGCCGATAAGGGGCGCGAATATCTCAGTCTTGTCCCGACGGGTCAGGAATCGTGGAGCATCACCCAGGTACAGATCTTCGTTCAGCGCAATGAAAAGGCTGTCTTTCTGCGCCAGTAGTGTTTCAACTGCAGGACTCAAATGAAGGCGTGTGGGTGCGATCAGGACAAAGGGTTTGATGATTGAAAGGCATAATGACCGGACGACCTCGGCCAGCGCATCCTTGCTGTCCTGCATCGTCAGCACAACCGGGAAGTCCATCCCCGCCGTGGGTATGAAATCGCCCAGTCTCCATGTGTGGGGCAGGCCATCGAGTTTCGAGTCTCGGTGTTCTATTCCCAAGGCCTCGCAGATAGCGCCATTGATGGTTGACTGCTTGAGCCGGTAGATCAGCGTCTGCCTTGGAGAGATCTGAATGGCCGCGCTTTCTTTTTCATTGCAGACGGCTCGGATGTTGGTCTTCGCATGCGTAACCACACTCCGTGGGCATCCGAGGCCACATTCCGTTGGACAATCCACGGCGGTCGCGTGATTTTTGGTCAGTTGAAGGAAATGATCCCGAAACAACGGATACCGATCCCAGCCGGAGAGCGCCTTATCCCAATCGAACAGCGCCGCCGACTTTCCAGGCAATGTCTCCAGATATGCCCAGACGGGATCACTCATCCGAAACGCCCCCGGCTCCGACGATGAAACCCCTGAGTCCAAGCCACCTCTCAATAATCTCGGCATCACCATCACGCTTGAATTGCGCCCGGTTGCCCGAACTCAAAATCACAGACCTTGGAGTCTTGGACCCCTCGAACTTGATCTGGAAGCTTGCTTTGATGATTTTCCCTCCACCCGGGAGTGAAGCGCCTCGATCACGAAGTGATGCAAAAATGTCCTCAGACCTGCGGATTTCGACGTCCTTATGAGCGCCGCCCCAAAAGACCTGAACTTCCTTGAGCCTGACATACTCAATGCCATCGACGTCGTCACATAGAAGCGCGTCCTCACCAATTTGCCGCAAAGGTTCCAGGTCAAATCGGCTGCGCTCGTTGAAAAACTCTTCGTTTCCGAACAGGTGGAATCCGAATTTCTTGCGGTAGAGCTCCTTCTCCCCCTTGGTTTCGGCGTTCATTCGGATTTCCCCGATGACGGGGTTGTAGGCAAGCACGTCGAATTTTTCAGGGCGGAAGTATTGGCTGGTGGATTCACCGGCCTCAATGACCGCTTCACGGGCATAGGGCTTGCCGTGGCGCACGAGGAACCATGTGTGGCCTTCCTTCGGATAGACGAACACCTTGGAATACTTGCCCCGACGCTTCTTGGAAAACCATTCGTCAAGATCGGCTTCGAGGGCCGCGAGGGTTTCCTCCGATGGCAGCACGAAATCCGGCAGCGGGTTTTTCTTGGTCTTGAAATACTCGAAGGACCTGACGTTCATGAAGAACTGTTCGGCGTGTACCTTCTCGATGATTTCCCGGTCAGCCATCCAGACCTGGATCGCCAAGTCTGCCGGTGCGGCGTTTTCCCCGATTTCCACGTCGATGTCCGTTCCAGCGATCTCATCCTGAATGGAGTCGAATCCTTCAGGAGTCGAAACTTCATTCACATAGAACAAGGCCTCTGCAAGGTCGTCTGGGGTTGAACCGTCCGGGGTCAGCAAAATGTGACTGAGCGCGTTGTAGTCCAGGCCATCTTCGTGCTGGACTGGTGGCAACTCTACGCCGCGAGCTGAAAAATAGGCGGCATGAGGCTCCAGAAAGGCAATGAGATGCTTCCTGTCGATTCGCCGGAGCATCTCCGGCTTCGAAAAGCGGCGTAGGTTAAAAGTTGCCATCAAATACTCCTGTCGTTTTGTCGTTATTCGTCCATGTCTGTCTCGGTTAATTCCGTTTCCATCCAACGACCTTGCCTAAAACTCGAAGGTCATCCTCCGGCCTGATCCGGATCTTTCTTACCTCCGGGTTCTCCGGCACCAATTCGATGAGCTCGTCTTTGATTTTCAGCCGTTTGACGGTCGCCTCGTTGTTGAGCAGCGCTACAACGATGTCACCATCCTCGGCGATGGGCTGCTGCCGCACGATGATCAAATCGCCATGGTTGATACCGGCACCGATCATGCTGTCACCCACCGCACGGAGTGCGAAGTGCTGTCCAGAACGAACGACGTCCGACTCGACCAGCACTTGGCCGGTGATGTTCTCCTCGGCCAGGATGGGACGGCCAGCCGCCACCATCCCCACAACAGGTACTGAAACCAGAGAGGCAGCCATCTCGCTGGGGCGACGGGCAACAGCTATGCCTCGCGACTTCCCGTCCTCCCGCTTCAGGTATCCCTTGCGCACCAGTTGGTTGATCCGGTCGTGGGCACTCGCCGGGCTGATTTCAAAGATTTCGCTCAGTTCCTTCACCGTTGGAGGAAAGCCCTTGGCATCGACGAAACGACATATCGCTTCGAGCGTTTTCCGCTGCAACGGCGTTATCTCATCCGTTTTCGCTTTGCCCATGGCGTCTCCATTTCTGTTGAAAGACAAAAAGGCGCAATGCGCCAGCAAACCCTAATAATATAAACCTGACGCATATCAGGTCAAGAAATAATCTCACACCTGATTTCCGACACTTCCACGAGCCCCTCGGTAGGTAAGGCCTGAAGAATGCCGGTTTGAAACCGGACGAGCAGTTAGAAACCAGATAACCGACCAGAGGCGGAGCTGAGGCGGTTGTGGGTGCCATCGAACGCGCATCCCGACCGCCACCGTTTTCTGGCATCCACACCATCCAGCCCCCCCGGTCCCACCGGAGGTGTTCGATGTTGGATGTACAGGAAATGAATGATGTGCCGGGGACGGATGACCTTGGCGAAAACGGCAAACCCGGCCGCCTGTCGGGTGAGGCGAGGCTCCAGTCAGCCGCCTCCATTCTGGCCACGGCGATCCTGCGCCGAAAGGCAAAAAACGCATGTGTGGGCAATGAGTTAGAGGTTTTCGAAGATTCTTCCCCTGTGCTCGGAGAAGGACTTGATTCATTGCCGGAACAGAGCATTCATTCATGACAACTCGTCCGGAAACCAAAATAAGGAGTTGAAAATGAATGAGTTACAGAACGCCGCCACCGGCGGCAAGAACCATGACCGAACCCGAAACTCGGTCCTTCGGCAGATGGCCCTGCTGCAATCCATGTCCCTGGAGCAGCTCCGGGAAAAATGGCTCGACCTCTACGGCGAAGAGCCGCCCCAGTACAAAAAGCAATTCCTCATCAAGCGGCTGGCTTATCGCATCCAGGAGCTTTTCTACGGCGGGCTGTCCGAGCAGGCCAAGGTCCATCTCCAGCAGGCCGCCAAGGAGGACCCGGTAGCCACTGTCAATCGACGCATTCCAGAAGAGCGGAAATCGAACGAGGCCATCCTGCCCGGAACCAGACTGGTGCGGGTCTGGAACGACCGGCGCTATGAGGTGATCGTCCTTGCCGATGGCTACGAGTTCGAAGGCCGCACCTTCCGGTCGCTCAGCGCGGTGGCCAGGGAGATCACCGGGACGCGCTGGAACGGCAAGGTCTTTTTCGGGCTGAAGAAGATTTACGGCAGAAAAGCCGAGGGAGGTTCGGATGCTTGATAACAGCAATGTCGCGCCGGGAAAGAACAAGACGCTGCGCTGTGCCATCTACACCCGCAAGAGCCACGAGGAAGGGCTCGAACAGGAGTTCAACTCGTTGGATGCGCAACGGGAATCGGCGGAACACTATATCGAAGCCCAGAGGATGCGTGGCTGGACGGCTCTGCCGGATCGCTACGACGATGGTGGATTCTCGGGTGGAAACATGGAGCGCCCGGGGCTGCGTCGCCTGCTGGCGGACATCGATGCCGGGAAGATTGACGTGATCGTGGTCTACAAGGTCGACCGCCTGTCCCGCTCGCTGCTGGACTTCATGAAGATGATCGACCTCTTCAACGAGAAGGGTGTCAGCTTCGTCTCGGTCACCCAGCACTTCAGCACCACCGACCCCACCGGACGGATGTTTCTCGGCATCCTGATCACCTTCGCCCAGTACGAGCGGGAGGTCATCGCCGAGCGCATCCGGGACAAGGTGGCGGCCGCCAAGCGCCGGGGGAAATACTGCGGCGGCGTACCCATTCTTGGATACGACGTCGACCGGGACAACAAGAAGCTGCTGGTCAACCCGGATGAAGCCAGGACGGTGCAGTACATCTTCCGCCGATTCATCCAGATCGGCTCGGCCAAGAAGCTGGGCCAGGAATTGAACGAACAGGGATACCGCACAAAAGCCTGGACCACCAAGAAAGGCAAGGTTCGCGAGGGCTCAGAATGGAATACAGGCCACATCTACCGGCTGCTGAACAACCGGGTCTATATCGGCGAGATTGCCCACAAGGATCGCAGCTACCCCGGTGAGCACGAAGGAATCATCGACCGGACGACCTGGGACAAGGTGCAGGCCATCCTGGAGGACAACAAACCGGTCAAGGTTTCCATGGCAAGAACCAAAATGGTCGCCCCGCTGAAAGGCGTCATCCGCTGCGGCCACTGCGGATGCGCGATGGGACCGACCTACGCCCGCAAGAACGGCCGCCACTACACCTATTACATCTGCCAGAAAGACAGCAAGCGGACCGTGAGCCGATGCCCGCTCAAGCGGATTCCCGCCGGGGACATCGAGCAGGCGGTAATCGAGCAGTTGAGCGCCGTGTTCCGCACACCGACGCTGGTGGCCAAAACCTACTTCGCGGCCCGGGACATCGAGCAGGCAGAGCGGGAGCGGTTGTTCAAGCAGAAAGCCCAACTCGAAATGGAGCTGTCGCAGGCGCGGGAGCAAGCCATCGAACTTATGAAACCCGGCAACGATCAGCCGGGCAAGACCGAGATGCTGACGACGGTCAACCGCCAGGCAGTCGAGCTCTCGAAACAACTGACCCATGTGAGCGAGCGCTGCAGAGCTTACCAGGGGAACAGCATCACGGAACAGGACGTTTCGGAGGCCTTCCAGAATGTCGAGGGCTTCTGGGAGGACCTTTTCCCGGTGGAGCGAAACCGGCTCATCCGCCTCCTGGTGGATAAGGTCGAAATCCGCGAGACCGGAATCGACATGGAGCTGCGCACCAACGGGCTGACAACGCTCATCGCTGAACTGGCCGGTCTGGCATGCGAAGTCACTGAACGGAGGGCAAGCCGATGAAAATGAAGCCGACCATTACCGTAGCCGACAACGGCAACCTGCAGATCCACATCCCGATGCTGATCCGGCGCATGCGCGGCCGCAAGACGGTCATCGCTCCCCAAGCCCTGGATGGGGATATCCCCGGGGCGCAGGAGCCGGTGCAGTCCGCCGTCCTCCAGGCGCTGGCAAGGGCCTTTTCCTGGGCCGACATCCTCGAATCCGGCCAGATCAAGTCCATCAGCGAGCTTGCCCGTACCCTCGACGTCGATGGCTCGTATGTGGCCCGCATTCTCAAGCTGACGACCCTGGCCCCCGACATCGTCGAAGCCCTGATCAACGGCGAGGAACCCAACGGGCTCTCGCTGGCCAAACTGACCCAGACCTTCCCGGAGGACTGGGCCGAGCAGCGCCGTCAGTTCGGCTTTGCCATCGACTGACGACCGGACCGGAGACCACCACAGAGAGCCGACCATCTGCGTTGGCTTTTCTTCTTTAGGGGGCAGGAAACCGGAGTTGACCACGCTTCTTTTCATGGCCGAGGCGGGCGATTTCGAAAAAAACGTCCGGTTGCGGCATCGAACGATGACATAAGACAACCGCCCAAAATGGCAATCAGCCGCAAACCCATATCAATCAAGGATGTAGCTTTCCGGACGAGCTTCGGACTTGGTCCGGAGAAAACAGAGAATCAGGGGCCAAACAGAGAAAGAAAGGCTGGAAGATGGGGAGAATCGATGGTGCGGAGAGGTGCTTTGGAAAGATGTGAAACGGGCGCAAACCCTTTAGAAACAAGGGGAAAAAGAAAACCCGTCACCCCGGAGAATGACCCCAGAGAGACGGGTTTGTCTTTTCTAAATGGTGGAGGTGGCGGGAATCGAACCCGCGTCCGAAAATCTTCCACGTAAGGCGTC
>JBNGDP010000160.1:0-6835 GCA_049975345.1 Oceanipulchritudo sp.
ACAGGTGTGGCCGTCCCCGAACCCTCGACCTATGCCATGTTGATGGGGCTTCTAGCATTGGGCGGGGTGACGCTGCGCCGTCGCCTGCGCAGCTGAGACGCGCACCCATGTTTTGAGTTCTTTCCTTTCCCAACCGGCTCCGGGTAATTTCGGGGCCGTTTTTACAAACCTCGAACGCGCCACTCGAAGGTGGGCGCACCCTGAATCCATTCCTTATCCATGAAATCCCCCCTGCTTAATCTTCTTTTCCTTGTTCCCCTCCTCGCCTCCGCCGTGCCGGTCAACGTGGCGCTGAACCGGCCCGTTGTGGCCGACTCGATCTATTCCCCGACCACTCCGCCGGAGAACGCCGTGGACGGGAACAGTGTGGACGACGCCTCGCGCTGGCTCTCGGGCAGCGGCGCCTATCCGCACTGGATCGAGGTGGAGCTCGGGCAGACCTACAGCCTGAGCCAGATGAAGTTCTGGACCGGCAAGAACGGGATCGGGCCATTCCCGCTGTACGACTTCGCCCTGCAGTATTGGGACGGGTCCGGCTGGACGGACCTGTACGCGGAGACTGGAAGCACCAACACGGGGGCGGTGGATGTCACCTTCGGGCCGACGGTTTCCGGCAACCGCATCCGCCTTTATGTGACCGACGGCGAGGACTCGATTGTCCGCCTGTTCGAGCTGGAAGTCTACGGGGAGGCCCACGCGTTGACGTACAACACGCTCAGCCCGTCCAACGGCGGGACGCTCTTCGATCCGGCGGCGGACATTATTGTCACTTTTGGCTCGCCGGTTTCCGCGAGCACCCTTTCCGGGATACGTGTCGAGGATCTGGATACTTCAACCGATCTTCCCGGGGTCAGCGCCTCCGTGAGCGGGAACGACCTCATCATCAGCCACGGTGGTCTCAACAGCAGCGGGAGCTATGCCGTGCATGTTCCGGAAGGGGTTGTTGTGCTGGCTTCCGACGGTACGACCCCGAACGGCGCCCTTTACTGGGAATTTGAGACGGCGCCGCTGAAGCCGCAGCTTGTCTCCTACACAAACGAGGTCGGCAACCTGACGGATCCCATCGAATTGGTCTTCGACCGGCCCATCAACCTGCTCAATGCCGCCGGCATCAGCTTGGAGCGGTTCGCGGATGGTTCTGCCGTTGGCGGATTGGGAGTCGCGGTTTCCGGCGACACCCTGACCGTGACCCATGATCCGCTGCTGTTGGAGGAAGCCTATGTCCTCAGCATTACGGCCGGAACGGTTGAAGGTGTCATCAACGCGGAGCCCAACGAAATTTTGCGTCTGCTGGTCTACGGCGGCAGCACCGTCCTTTTTGAAACGGACTTTGACACCGGGCTTGAAGGCTTCAACACGGCCCATCTGCTCGGCCTGACCACCGGCACCAGTTCCAACATCTACTGGAAGTGGACCAATTCCGGAACCGGTCCGGACTACGATTCCGAGTACGTACGCTCGGACACCAACTACACCGACGACTTTGTTGTCTCTCCCCAGGTCGATCTGGTGGCCGGGCGCACCTACGTCCTTGAATTCCGGGCGCAGCTTGCCCGGGCGCTGCATGTCGGGGTGACGCCGACGGCCAGCCTCGCCGACGTCGAGGAGATCGTCCTCGTTTCCGCCGGCGGGCCCAAGGATGTGCGCGTCGAATTCACCGCGATCACCAGCGGGCCCCAGTATCTGATTTTCTTCAGCGGCGAAACCAATCCCTGGCAGGACCAGTCCATCGATGCCTTCCTCTTCACAGAATCCGTCCCCCCGGCCGTGCGCATCAACGCGCCTTTGGATGGTTCCAGCCACCTTGAGGGCGCCTCCATACCGGTGGAGATCGAGGCCTTTGGGATCGCCGGGGACCTGGTCTCGGTGGAGATCTTCGACACTGGCGTTTCCCGCGGCCTGCTCACCGAATCCGGCGGGCTTTACACTTACGACTGGACCTACCACACGCCGGGCGAGCATACCCTGCGCGTGGAGGCCACCGACACGCGGGGCAATGTTTCCAGCGATGAGGTGACGGTCACCGTCACCTTCGACGACGGCACCCTACCCAATTTCCTTGGCTGGACCTTTGATGACGGCAAGCAGGGTTGGAAATTCTACGTCGGCGGGCTCGAGTACCTGAGCGGGACCGCGATCAAGGTGCTCTCTTCGGGCACACGTCAGCCCGGGCAGGAAGTTGTTTTCAACAGCAAGGGCTCCAGCGAGCTCGCGATTTCCTCCCCTGTTGTCTTCCTGCTGGCGGGCGAATCCTACACCTTGCAGTTCGACGGCCAGTTCAGCGCCACATCCCCCGCATGGGGCTTCATGCCGACGACTGTGCCTGGCTATCCTGCGGACACGACAGGCAAAACGATCATCACCCCGGCTTCGACGAGCTGGAACCGTTACTCCTACAGCTTCTCGGTTCCAGCGAATGGGGCCTATCACCTGACGATTTTCGCCCCGCTCTCCGGCTACTGGGGCGCCCGCATCGATGACATCCGCCTGATTGGCAATTTCAATTCCGCCCCGCTGGTCAGCCTGACGAACCCCGCCGCGAACGTGACCACCTTTGCCGGCGCCACAATCAACCTTGTTGCGGATGCCAGCGATCCGGATGGCACCGTGAGCCTGGTTGAATTTGTCGATGCCGGAAGCGGCCAGTTGCTTGAACCGGGAGCCACGGACACCTCCGCGCCATGGGAGTTCGAGTGGATTACCAGCGCACCGGGCATCTACGAGGTCGCCGCAGTGGCCACCGATGACACCCTCGGGGTCTCCCAGTCCACTGCAAAAACCATCACGGTCGCCCCCAACAACCTTGTCCATGTCCACCTACCTTGGTGGAAGCGACACCGACGAGAACCTCACCGGCGCCGCCTACCTGAGCGACGGCACTCTTGTCCTCGGGGGGATCCTTGATCCGAATCTTTTCCCGGGTGTGACGCCCCTTTATCTCAACGGCGCCACCGCCGGTGACCGCGGCGTGGTGGCCCGGCTCTCCGGGGACGGCACCAGCGTCCTCAGCGTGACCGTGGTCGGTTCGCAGGTCGTCGATCTGGACACCGATGGCAGCGACCGCATCTTCGTCGCCGCCATGGCCGACGGGGCCCTCGTCCTCAATTCCACGGCCGACACCGTCCTCTGGGCGCAGGCTTACGCCGCTCCTTACGCGCATCGCATCGATGCGGCCGGCGGCGGCACCTTCGCGGTCCTGACCTCCTCACAGTGGGATTACCGGGATTCGCGCGTCCATACCGGCAACAATTACGTCTACGACAACAGTTTCCTGCAGCTGGGTGTAACGGGTGGAACACCCGAATACACGGTGGACCTCGCGGTGGATGAGGATTCCCAGACCGTCATCTTCACCGGCTTCAAGAATATCTACACCAGCGGCAATCCGGTGGATGTGCCGGCTATCATTGGTCGCGGTTACGACAATTCGATCAAGTGGCGCGCCTATGACTGGGGTACGGAATCGGACGGCACGCGCTGGCTGAATTACTACACCAACAACATGGCCGACACGCGGGGGGCGCGCGTGATCGTTCATGAAGGCAAGGTCTACGCCGGCATCGAGTTCGATGGTGGCAACACGCCCCTGCGCTATGACCCCTACGATTTGTCGATCCCCGCTTACGTGGTCGGTGGGGATCAATTTCATTCAATGGCGAATACATCCACCGTCCCCAAAACCTTCATCGGTATCTACGATGTCGCTACAGGTGCCTATGAAGTCGGCCAGTGGATCACAAACCGCCTTCCGGACGGCAGCGACAACACAATCCGCATCGAGCACGGGAACATCCTTGTTGACGCGGCCGGCCGCATCCACGTGGTGGGCTCCTGCGCGGCCGGCCTGCCCATGACGCACGACCCATTCCCCGGGGCCTACAGCGGTGGCGGCTATCACCTTGTCTACAGCCCGGATTTCACCAGCCGTGAATTTGTCACCCGGTTTTCCATTAAGGGAGACAACGCGGGTATCGCCCTCAGCCCGAACGGGAAAATCGCCATTGCCGGAAAAATCGAAAACGAACTCTTCCTCAGGAACGAATTCCAGTCCGCACTGACCAACGCTCACGACGCCTGTTTCACGGTTGGGGAGTATGAGGCGTATTACAAATTCCAGAGCGGATCTCATCCGCGGCTCTTTTTCGACGATGCTGAATTGGACGCCATCCGCGCCCGTCTGGGCGACGAGCCTTACGCCAGCATGCTCGCCTACCTGATCGCCCAGCGCGATTACGGGGATTTCTACCGGCCCTACGATCCGGCGAGTTCCGACAGCCTGATGCAGCGCGCCCAGGCATCCGCTTTCATTTACGCGCTCACGGGCGACGAGTCCTATGCCGCGGACGCCCGCGCCGATATGGAATCGGCCTATGCGCTTATCGGCGACGACTGGGCCTCCGCTTCTGTCAAGGGCCTCACCCTGTACGCCCGCGCCACCAAGCTGGCCACCGCCTATGACCTGTGTGCCAATTCGGCGGCATGGGACGCCGGTTTCAATTACGAGGCTTCGAGGCGGCTGGTCGAGATCGCGGAAATCATCGACAGCAGCGGCGGTACCGAACAGCCATCCGGACTCGGCAGCAACTGGGCGGCCGCACGCGGTGCCTCCGCCGGCATCGCGCTTCTGGCCACGGACCATGTCTATGATACGGCTGTCTTGGATTCCTCGCATACCCGCACCGTCAATTACCTGAATGCAAACCAGGGGGGCGGGGAAACGCGCGGATGGAATCCCGAGGGCTTTGGCTACACCGCCTATGCCATTGGCAGCTTCCTCGGCCCCTATGCCATTGCCGCAAAACGGTTTGGCCCGGCCTATGACCTGACCGGCCATACGGGCCTGCAATGGATGCCCTGGACCGGATTCGCCGGCGCCACCACAGCCCTTGATGTTTACGGCCTCGGTGGCGTCAAGACCGACTGGTCCGACGACAACGCGCATGTCGGCGGGGAGGGTATTTACGGCATGGCCTTCGCCTTCGCTCCGGAGTCAATGAAGCCCGGCCTGAAGCACGCCTACGACCGCTTCATGGGCGAGCTGGCTCCCTTTGGCGAGGAGTGGGACGGTGTGCGCGCCGGCACCTTCTGGTCGATCCTGTACTATCCGGCCGACACAATCCCGCAGGATCCGACCGAGATCTGGGACTGGCACCAGGGTTCCGACGACAGCGGGGGACTCGGGGTATTCACGTTCCGCAACGCGTATCAGGATTCCGACGACATCCTCGTCCAGTTCAAGACCCGGCTGCGGTCGCCGGATGGTTCCCACGACGGACCGGACGGACTCGGTTTCCGTATCATCGGCCTTGGCGATCCCTTCGCCGTCGGCGGCGGCCGCGACCTGAATCTCGGGGAACTGAACCAGGCCACGGTCTATCCGTCCAATCCGAACAACGACGTGGCCCGCAACGCCAACATGGGCTCATTGGTCGGCACGCCCCTGGTCAAGCCCGACGGGGGCGGCCACGCCATCGCCTCGATGGGCACCAACAACGTCGGTACCAGTTCGCACAAGCGCTGGCTGGTAATCGATTACGACGCACCAAACACGGGGGCCGATGCGGTCATCATCGTCGCCGACACCACGGCAAACGGGGTTTACTGGCAGTTGCCCACGTTCCTCAACAACAGCATTACCCATTCCGGCAACACCTTCACTATCACCGGCACCAGCGGGGCCACCCTCAAGGGCACGATCCTGCATCCCGGCGGCACGCCGTCCATAACGACCGGCACCAAGCCGCGCGGAAGCGGCTACACGCTCGCCAACGGCGGCACCCTCGCCACCGAGGACCCGGTCACCAATCCGCGTATTGAGGACAACCGATACGTCTTCATCGAACACGGCGGCGACGGCGACTTTCTCGTCGTCATGACCCTGCAGAAGAGTGGGGCGCATCCAGCTGTCGGTCGCACTGGCGGCACGGTTGCCGACGCCGTTGTTCAGGTCGGCAACAAGAACTACGCCCTGCAGACGACAGATGTCCTTTACAGCACCGGAACCGGCACTCCGGTCGCCTACGTCGCCCCGAACGCCACCGTCACCTTCGACGCAGACGGCAAGGGCACGCTCGGCGGCATGGCCGTACAGAGCGTCCCCTACGGCGGGGCCGCCGTCGCCCCGGTGGTGTCGCCATTCTCAGGCTACACCTTCATGGGCTGGAACAAGGCCTTCGCCCAGGTCGTCAAGTCCATGACGGTCACCGCCCTCTATGACGCCATCGCCACCGGCTTCGGCTCATGGATCGCCGATGCACTCTACGGGCTTGATCCGGCCGACCAGGATCCCGACGACAATCCGGACGGAGATCTTTACGACAATCTCGTGGAATACGCGCTTGTCCTGAATCCGTCACTACCGGATGGGGCCGGCGTGATTTCCCTGCGCGAGGAGGGGGGCAACCTGATCCTCGGCTATCGCGTCCGCGACGGGGCAAGCGATATCACGGTCAACCCCAAATACGCCCCCGACCTCTCCGGCACATGGAACGACGTCCCCGCAGGCAACATCGTCCCCGTTGGTTCTGGCCCGAACTACACGGAATACGAGGCCTCCATGCCGATCGGATCCGGGCCGCTGTTCCTGATCCTCGAAGTTATCCAGAATTAAAGACGCCACCAGGAGTCGCGTCTCCTCCGAGTCGCGCGTAACGCGCGACTCGGAGAAGACAACCTTCTTGACTCAACCAAACAGAAACCGTTTTTGTAGATATGCAAAAACCACTCCTCATTCCCGCAATCGCCTCCGACTGGCGGTTGCTTTTCAAGCCTGAGAAGTACGGCCGCTACGTAAATGACCACTCGCTGGTCCGGCACAGCGACGGCAGGTGGCACC
>JBNGDP010000161.1:0-6710 GCA_049975345.1 Oceanipulchritudo sp.
TGAATTTACTGCGGGAATTCCTGCAGGCCCTCGCTTTGCGTTCGCTGCACGAAAGCAAGGCCCTTCTGCATCTCGCCTTTGTGGGCGGAACAGCCCTGCGGTTTTTGCATAAGCTGCCCCGATTTTCGGAGGATCTGGATTTTTCGCTTGTCGCACGTGAAGGCTATGCTCCTGAGAAGTGGGTCCGGAAATTAAAACAGGACCTGTTACTTGCCGGATTCTCCGTCACGGTTACCTGGAATGACCGCACAAACGTGCACAAATCATGGATCAAGGTGGCAGGCCTTCTCCGCGAGGCGGGCCTGAGCCAAATGGCCAACCAGAATATCTCCATCAAACTGGAAATCGACACATGCCCTCCTGCCGGTGCCGTCATTGAAAAGACCCTCGTGAACCATCACCGCATACTGGCGTTGTGCCACTATGACCTGCCGTCCCTGATGGCAGGCAAGCTGCATGCCTTGATCACGCGCCCCTACCCCAAAGGGCGTGATTGGTACGACTTCATCTGGTACCGTAGCCAGCGTCCGCCCATGCAGCCAAACTTGGATTTGCTGCAGAACGCCCTTGACCAGACTCAGGGAACCGGCCGCTTTGATGCCGCTTCATGGAAGGGCCTCCTGCAGGAGCGGATCGAGCACATGGAAATCCGGAAGCTGCTGAACGATGTCGAGGCCTTTCTGGAACGTCCCTCAGAAAAGGACCTGTTTACCCGGGACACGTTCCTGGGGCTTTTGAGCGCTTTCAACCCAGGATGATCTTTCCCTATTAAAATACTTACCGTCTCCAAGGACTTCCCGCGCTGTCGTCGTTTTCCCCACTTGTCGCGCCCCGGATAGGAACAGCATCTCCTCATTGCGCGAAAAATGATCCAGAATGATCGATTCATATACCCGTTTCATACTGGCGAATATCCAACGTATCTTACAATAGTCGTTCTGATAGGGCAAACACTTCTTTAAGAAGCCTATGGTCGTGAGCATGAGTCGCTTGATAAGGAAATGAATGAGATCTACACAGACTATGAATACGTTTATCCGGGGCTGTTTTGTGAAAGCCCCAGAAGGCGGGTCTCGATTTTCAGGAGATCCATTGGTGCGCACCTACTCAACTCACGAGCTTAGACGACTCAGTAATATTGAACTGGATACACTATTTTATGTCTGCTCCGAGCGAATAGCTGTAAGCAAACCTTACAGCCAATCGTGGCTGGCGGCCACCTGTACTACAGCGAACATCATTCGCGAGCGCTACCGACGCGAACGGGTTAAACGACTATGCGCAGGATTCCCCTAAAGATTTAATTCGTATCGGGTGCTGCGTCCCCCACCGATGGAGACGAGGACATCCTTTTCCAAAAGGTCCTGCAGGTCACGTGTTGCGGTTGCTTTTGAGGCGCGCGTCAGGTTGGCATATTTGCTGGCATTGATGCCCCCTTTGAATCCATCCGCGCCTTCATCCAGCATCCGTCTAACAACTTTCAACTGACGCGCAGAGAGTGCCGATTGATTCCGGTCAAAGAAACGCGTTTTGCGTAGCACAAAGTCGACCTGCCTTTCAGCCTGAATCTGTGCCTCCAAAACAGTTTTCAGGAAATACTGTAGCCACGGTGTGACTTCATTGGATCGCTGGGCCTTATTAAGGGCGTCGTAATAGGCCTGTTTTTGCCCTTCTATGGTTTGAGACAAGCTCAGGAGTACGGGTCGCTTGAGTCCTTGGGAAAGGGCCTTTTCCGCCAATGCTCGCCCTATCCGGCCATTCCCGTCCTCAAAAGGATGGATGCTTTCAAAGTATAAATGGACCAGACCCGCCCGGACGGGCGCATATGCAATTTTCTCCCGACATTGGTTGAACCATGAGACAAAGGCCTTCATCTCCTCGGGAACACGATCTGAGGGCGGGGCCTCGAAGTGGACCACCTGCCGCCCGATCGGACCTGAAACGACCTGCATCGGTTCGGTGTGTCTTCGCCATGCTCCCACTTTGATTCGGTGGTTCCCTTGAAAGAGCGTTCTATGCCAATCAAAGAGGGCCTTTGGGGTCAGTCGTTCGTTCCAAGTCTCCCGTACGGCCACCATCAGTTCCGCAGCCCCCTTCGAGGCGAGGTCCTTGACGGGTTCAAGCTTGGCATTCAGACCGATCTGATTGCGAATGGAAGATGTCACATCCGGACGGCTGAGATACTCGCCTTCGATCTCGGACGTCTTGATTGCTTCCGCAATCATGACATCCAGAATAGCCTGCTTTTGTCCCTCCTCTGGCAACGCCTTCAACATGCCACCGACAAGCCCTGATTTATCTGCGAAAGCATACAAATCGGGCTCTAAAGGGCCCAGCTCATAGCGAAAGTGCGGCCAATCCGGCTGCTGCCAGTTATATTCCATGAGCCGAATAGAGCACTAATTCGACTCAATTTAAAGAAAATAATGAGCCGAATAAACCCCGCATTCGGCTCAAAACACCCAGAGGGATTTGAAGCCTGGCTTGACGGATTATGCGCGAGGGACTCCAGCCAGATTGCTGACGAATTCCTGCAGGTTGAAATAGCTGACAAGCACGCCCTTCGCCTTCATTCGGAAAGTTCGATCAACATCGGCACTCACCACAGCCAATTCCGAATCCGGATAATTGGCATGAAAGGCCAGCAGGTTTTTGTGGTCAACGCCATCGGCCTTCCATTTGGTCTCAATGGCAAGGAGCGGCTTTCCCCGGCGCAACAGTACAAAATCAACTTCCCGCTTCTGCTTGTCGCGCCAGTACCGCAAATCTCCCCGCCGGCCATGCGCGCACAACTGGTTCAGGACAATGGGCCCAGAGGGATTTGAACCCCCGACCAAGGGATTATGAGTGGGGGCCTTAGCCAGAAACAGCCGTTGAGCCTTTCAACCCAGGATGATCTCCAGGAAATTTGGCTTTCCAATGAATCCGGATCAGGTAAGAATCAAATCGATGATATCTTCAGAAACAGTTGTAGATCGTATCGTTGTGAACAAGAAAGCGCTGAAAGCTTTTCCCGTTCGGCATCTCTGGCTGTTTGGATCGTTGGCCCGGGGTGATGCAGAGGCCCGTGATATTGATTTGCTGGTCGAGTTTGAAAAGCCACCCAGCCTGGTAAGCTTTATCCAGTTAAAGGAAAAACTTGAGGAGATACTCCAGGCACCGGTTGATTTGGTCAGCAAGAATGGCTGTTCCCCACGGTTCCTCCAAGCCATACAGAGTGAGTTGCGGGATGTCGCGTAATCCGCAGTTTTATCTTGGAGATGTCATCGAAGCTGGCAGAGCCATTGGTGACTATGTACAAGGCTATTCCAAGGACCAGTTCCTGAACGACCCCAAAACCGTGGATGCGGTGGTACGGCGTCTTGAAATCATTGGCGAAGCGGTCAAGCAATTCCCGGATTCGTGGAAGGAGGCAGAGCCGCAAATTCCATGGACCGCCATTGCCGGGTTCAGGAACATCCTCGCTCACGCCTATTTCAAAATCGAGGAAGATATCATTTGGGAAACAATTCAGGAGGACTTGCCGGATCTTCTGGCAGCCTGCGAAAGAATTCAAAAGCGCCGGTAACCCGGGCACGCTTAATTTCTACAGGCAGGATGGCCGTGCCATCCGAAGCCCCTCGGCAAGCTCGGGACACTCCATTTTGCAGCCAGGCAAAGCCTGGGCAAAATGGGTGGTGGGCCCAGAGGGATTTGAACCCCCGACCAAGGGATTATGAGTCCCCTGCTCTAACCGCTGAGCTATGGGCCCGGGTTACGGCCGGAAGGGCGATTACCTGGCGAATCATGGGAACGAACGGGGGATGGGCAAGACGGAAGTGAGCCGGGCCGGGCCAAAACCTTAACGCTCGGGAAAAGGATTTGATTCCCCTTGGTAGTTCAGTAATTTGAAGGGATGACAGCGCTAGAAGAGCAAATTTTAAAATTACCCAAGCTCCAGAAAATCAGCATCATGGAGCGCATTTGGGCGGATTTGATCCAGGACGCGGAGCAAGTTGAACTTCCCGATTGGCACCGAAAGGAACTTGAACGAGCAGAGCAGGGACTAGCCGAAGGCAAGGAGAACTTCCAGGACTGGGATGATGTGAAGAACAGGCTGCGGGAAGGATGAGAATAAGAATCCTCACGGGTGCCTCAGCGAACCTATTGAAAGGAAAGAAATTCTACGAAAGTCAGGAACGCGGCTTGGGCGCATATTTTCTGGACTCTCTTTTCTCGGACATCGATTCACTCATCCTCTATGGAGGAATTCACCGAAAGGTGAGAGGCTATCACTGCATGCTTTCCAGGAGGTTTCCCTACGCAATCTACTATAGGATTGGATCCGGTGAAATCAGGATCTACCGGGTGTTGGATTGTCGGCAAGATCCGCAAGAAATCGTTGAAGCGCTCCGCTAATCCCCTGCTCTAACCGCTGAGCTATGGGCCCGATGAGGAAAGGCGGGAACGGGCAACTTAAAAAAAATCCGGGTGGCATGGCGGCTTGACAGCTGGATGGGCATATTTACGCTGCATGATTATGCGCACAACCTTGATGCTGAATGACGACCTGTTGGCGGAGGCGAAGAAGCGGGCGGCGGACCGGGGACAGAGCCTGAGCGCGGTGGTGAATGACGCGCTGCGCGCGAGCCTGCAGCGCATGCCCGCGGAGGGAAGTGCGCGGTCCTTCAGCATGCCGACCTACCGGCCGGCCCGGCGGCCGGCGCGGGACACCCAACCCGATGAACTGAATGAACGGCTGGCGGCCGAGGAAAGGGCCCCTTACCGGCCATGATCCTGTTTGATGTGAACATCCTGGTCTACGCGCACCGGGAGGACCAGGTGCACCACGCCTTCTTCCGGTCCCGCTTGGAAGAATGTATCGAGAAGGGCAATACATTTGGCCTGACTTCCCTTGTTGCGGGTGCCTTCATCCGGATTGTCACCCAGCCGGCCTTCCCGAACGGCCCCACCCCATTGCCCCAGGCGCTGGCTGTTGTTGAATCGTTGCAGGCTCACCCGAACTGCCATTGGATTTGCCCGGGCCGTCGTCACTGGGAGATTTTCAGCAGGCTATGCCGGGCAACCGGGGCTTCGGGAAAACTTGCGGCCGACGCCCAGCACGCCGCCATCGCTGTCGAACAGGCCGCGACATGGATCACGCGGGATGCCGATTTTGAGAAATTCACGCCCCACGGCCTGAATCTGCAGATCTGGAAACCGTGAGCTTCCGCCACTGCCTGGGGGTCCTGCCGAAGCGCGCGCGGAAGGCGGCGGCGAGCTGTTCGCTGGCGGTGAAGCCGCAGGCGGTCGCGATTTCGCCGACGCGCAGGGCGCTTTGTTCAAGGAGCTCGCGGGCGCGGTCGGTGCGCATGTCGGTGAGGACCTGTTTGGGACTGCGGTTGAGCCGGGCGCGGAAGAGCCGCTCGAGGGCGCGGCGGTCCATGCCGGCGGCGCGCACCACGGCGTCGATCCCGATGGGCTCCCGCAGGTGGTCGCGCATGAAGGCGACGGCGCGTTGTATCCGTTCATCCGATACAGCGTAGAAATCGGTGGAGCCGCGCGTGCGGATGCCGGTGGGCGCGACCACGACCGGCTCCGCGGGCGATTCCCCGGCGAGCATGTGCTCGAGCAGGCGTCCGGCCTCGAAACCGACCCGCTCCCACGGGATCTCGACGCTGCTGATGCCGGGATGGACCAGCTCGCAGGTGTACTGGTCATTGCTGGCCGAGAGGACGGCCACCTCGGCGGGCACCTGCAGTCCGAGCCGCCGGCAGGCCTCGAGCACCTCCCGGCCCAGCGGATCGTGGGCGGCGAAGATCCCGGCCGGACGGGGCAGTTTCGCCAGCCAGCCATCCAGCCTGCCGGAGGCCCGCCGGGCGCGCTCCTGTTCCGCCGCCGCGCACACCCGGGCACGCAGCCCCTTTTCAGCGAGCACCTCCAGGAATCCGGTTTCGCGCCCGGGCGCGTGGACGCTGGCGAACCCGTAAAAACCGAAGTTGCGCAAACCCTTCCGCCACAGGTAATCCCCGGCCATCCGCCCGACCGCTTGGTCGTCGACATTCACGCAGCCGATCCCCTCCATCAGCATGTCGGCCAGCACCACCACAACCGGACGCCCGAGACTGGACAGCGCCTCCGTCAGCTCTTCGCGGAACTCCATGAGAATCCCGGCCGGCTGCATGGCCAGCACCTCCTCGACCACCGCCGCCGGGTCGCGGTCCGGGTCGATCGCCGCAAAATCGCGCTCCGGGCCGACCAGTCGCCGCAGGCCGCCCGTCAGCCGCCGCAGCACCGGCCGCGACACCACCAGAGCCACCCGCCCGGGCATGGGCCGATTCGACGCAAAATCCATATTAAAATCCGTAATTTGCGGTTTTAATTTCAAAAGACAACCTGTATTCTGCGAATCGGTAATTGGTCCTGAAGGACCGACTCATTGGGAGACAAAACATGGCCGAAGTAAATTTAAGAAAGCTGGTGAAGATTTATCCCGCATCGGGGAAGAACCCGCCCTTCAAGGCGGTGAAGGAGATCGATTTGGATATCCGCGACCGGGAGTTCATGGTTCTGGTGGGCCCGTCGGGCTGCGGCAAGTCGACGACCCTTCGCATGATCGCGGGTCTGGAGGAGATCACCAGCGGGGAGATCGCCATCGGCGGGCGGGTGGTGAACAACGTGCAGCCGAAGAACCGGGACATTGCGATGGTCTTCCAGAACTACGCGCTGTA
>JBNGDP010000162.1:0-6702 GCA_049975345.1 Oceanipulchritudo sp.
CCCCCGCCAGGAGGAAGATTTGCGGGGAGGAGAAATCGACGCCGTTGGTGGCGGGTCCCGAAACATAAATGGACTGGCCCGGCCGGCCGGTGTCGTCGTCTCTGAGCCCCACCGGGGACCCGTCCCCGTTCGAGGTCCAGCCCTGGGGCCCGGTGTCAAAATCATAGCCGACAAAGGGGGGCAGCGAGCCGTCGTCAAAGGTAATGGTGATGGTGGTTTCGGCGGTGGATACGTTGCCGCGCTTGTCGGTCGCTTCCACCGTCAGGGTGTGTTCGCCCGGTTCATGGTAGGTCCAGTCATAGCGGTAATAGCCATCCGTTTCGGTGAGGAGGCCGCGGGAAACGCCGTTGTCAAACAACTCCAGCGAGATCAGTTCGTCGGCGATGCCGAAGGCCTCGATTTCCACCGGAATGGTGTCGCTTTCCCGAAACGTGCCCCCCGCCAGCGGCTTGTTGAAGCGCACCGCCGCCGAGATGGACTCGGTGAAGAGAAAGGCGTCGATGTATTGCTTCTGCCATGGGTCGGTCTCGCCGTTGTGGAAGATCAAATACTGCGGCCCGCTGTCGAGCGCGGTCAATTCAAGGCGCACGGATTGGGGGTTCAGGCTGGACGGGATGCTGGCCAGTTCCTCGACATCGACCCGGTTGGCCGAGGGCGTCAGACCAACATACAATGGCCGATGGACCAAGGCCTTGAATTCCAGCACGTAGCTGCGCCCGGCGACCAGATCGACCTGCGGGCTCAACGCGAAATCGGTGGAGGAGTTGGTTTTGGATCGGAGGTATTGGCCGTCGTAGTCCGGGCCGAGGGTGGCGGAGTCGAACCATTGCCAGCTGGTGTCGCCCGGAACCTCGTTGTTCAAGGTTGACCGGGTGCTGAAGCCCTCATAGCCGGTATCGAAATCGGTGGCAAAGAGCACCGAACTGCCGGCAAACACACGCAGGCGGAGCACGTCGTTGCCCTCGTTGTTGATGATCCCTTCCACGCTGTCGGCGGGAATGTTGAGAATATACAGCTCCTGCTCGACCAGCGGATCATGGGCCAGCGTCAGGGTATCGCCGCTGTGGGAAAGGCTGAGCCCGCCGACGGTGTCGCCGGTGCTGAACTGTTCCAGCGTGATCCCGGAGCCGTCCAGCAGGTTGACCTCGCGGTCGAAGACCACCTGCACGGCATCGGTCAGGTTGGGGATTTCATCGGTATGGGATACCACCTGCGGTCGCAGCGGCGCCACTTCGAATTCCCAATAGAGGGCGCCGTTGGGCGTCGTGCCGTCGGCACCCAGCACCACCACGCCTTGCGGCACGTGCACCGCGTAGCTGCCGCGGGTGTTCAGGCCGCCGTGACTGATGACGAGATCGTTCCCGCTCACTGCGGCGCTGACGCCGCCGACATCCGTTCCCGTATCCCGGTCCTCGATACGGATGCCGCTCAGGCTGCCCGCGGCAATGGGCGCGTCAAACTGCACCACGAGGTCCGCCGTCGGGTCGAAGAGGGTGTCGCCGTTGCCGGGAATCAAGGTATTATAGGTGAGCGCGTGCGGTTCCCCGTAGACTTCCAGTTCGTAGAGGCGCACGATCGAATCCTCGCCGTCGGTGGCAAGCAACCGGATGCGGTTGCCCGAGACCACGGGGCCGAAGCTGGCGTCCACCTCTCCGTCGTTGGTGCTGTCGGTCTCGCTGTAGAGTTCCGTCCAGCCGTCCCCGTTCCAGAACTGCAGGGCGAAATCGTAGAGAGGATAGGGACCGGTGCTGTGGCCGGTCCAGAATTGCATCCTGCTGAGCTGGTAACTCTGGCCGAGTTCGACCTCGATCCAGTGCGGCATCGGATCGCTGCCCGACACCCAGCGGGTGCTGGTGGTGTCGCCGTCCACCGCATTGGCGGCTTGATATTCCGGACCCATCAGCGAATCGGCCACCACGGGGCGGTTGTGGGCGACGTTGACAGGGGCGGCCAGCGCTGTGAGCGCGAGCTGTAGTGACAGGGTAATGGATAGCAATCGCATGGGTTGTTCTGTTACACGGAGCAAATTGTTAAAACTGAGGGTGGGGATTCTAAAAAGCCGTGCACAAGCGCCTTCGGCAGCAGCCCATGCACGGCTTTGATATCAGAAAATTACGCTAAAGGCTTAGCGCTGCCGACGACGGCGCAGCAGCACGCGCTGTTGGGATTGAATGCGTTATTCTTAATGGCAACCACGCCGGAACCGGTTGTCGTATCCTGAGTCTGAATCAGCATGCTGACCCGGAATTCTCCAGAAAGCGCGGTGCCAAAGTCATGCCCGACTCCCCGCCATTGACCGGCATTATATTGAGGACCGAGTACGCGAACCATGCCGTCGGCGTCCTCTAACGCATAATCGCTGTTACCAGTCCAAGTGGCGGTGCCCGATTGCCAAGAGGCTTCGGATGCCGATTCCCAATCGGCGCCGAAAACGGCACTGTCGGCAAAGGGATAATTGACGATAAGCGAAGCCTGTAGGCTGGTGGTGAGACCCAGTGAAAGACTGATAAAGGCCGCACTCCTCAGCAAGGTAGAGGTATTTTTTTTCATTTTTTCCTGAAGGGTTGATAGGGTGTTTCTGTTCAGATCATTACGATGAACTAGTGAGCTGAAGAGCATACCGTTTTGCCGCTTCCATGGCGATGCCGGCTTGGGATTATTGATTGCCTTTTTGCGTAAATGCATCGACCTGTGCAAGGCCATGAAGGTGGAGCGGCGGCCCATGGATCTGCGCTTCAACCGCATCCTCAACAGATCCATCGCCCGCGAACTCACCAACGCCCGCATCTAACGGGCTAAAGAGCTGATGGCCAACCCGGATTTAAGCATCAAGGAGATCGCTTAACTAGTCGGCTACACCGAGCCTCGGCGGCTCTCCATCGCCTTCAAGCGCGAGACCGGGGAACGGCCCATGGACTTTCGCAACCGCATTATGCCAATCCGTTGGTGACCGCTGCGCCACCATAGCCCGTAAATGCTTTCGGATCATAGTCGAGCCCGCGCAATCCGCTGCCCCAGAGGGCGTGGAAAGGAACGGCTGCGGGTGCCTCCGGCCAATCAATGGCAACCTGCCGAAGCGACAGGTCCCTGATGTTGGTGGCGACGATGGCGGCGCGGGCGCGGCGTGCTTCGGGGTTGTGGTTGCTGAACTGCCTGCTGCGCGATGAAGCAGCGAGCTCCTGCGGGTCTTCCAGCGGGGCCTCCATGACAAGATGAACATTGTCCAGATGTACGTTTCGGGCCACGCAGCCGTCCTCGCTGGTCATCAGGATGCGCCCGCGCGTCCGGGCAATCAGATTGCTGATGAACAGGTTTTCGAGACGGCTGGGCAGAGCATGGTCATCCTCTTGCCGCAGGTCGATGTGAAGGGGACGTGTGAGCGGCAAGGGACCGAGGGTATCTCCGGTGATGTTGCTGACAATGATGTCACGGTAGACGGCGCCATGCCATCCGTAAAAGCCTATCATACGGTGGCTGCGATGAACGACGCAATTGCTGAAAAGGACGTGCTGAATATCCTGATACGATTCATTCGCGCCGAGCTTCAGACCGACACAATTAGTCTCGATGATGCAGTTGGTGACGGTTACCCGCTCACAGGTTCGCGAGTCGGGGGTGGTCTTCAGGACAACCGCATCGTCCCCGCAACGGATACGGCAGCCATGGATGGTGACATCATGGGAACCATTGATGTCCAAACCGTCGGTATTCGGACCAAAAAGGTCGTTCAACAGGTCGACGTTGATGACACGTACGTTGTCGCAGTCGTGAAGATGGACTGTCCAGCCCGGTGAATTGCGGATAGTGATGCCCTCCAGACGGATATTCCGGCAGTTTCTGATTTCAAGCAAGGGACTCGGGCGGGCGGATTTTTCGCGGAACCAGCCGAAGGGGGGTGTTGGTTCCGGATGCCAGAAGGCCGGGCCATTGCCGTCAATGCAACCCCCTCCGCGAAGGACGACGTTCTGTCGTCCGTGCGCGATCAGGAAGTGGTAGGGCTGGCGGTCTTTGTTATGGCCACCGGTGAATTCCGGATAATCTCCGAGGTCAGGCGAAGCCATGAGAATGGCTCCCGGAGCAAGATCAAGCACCAGATTATCCACGAGTTCGAGCGTCCCACACCGGTAGGTTCCCGCCGGCACATGCAGCTGCCCGCCGCCATCCCTCTTTATCTTGGCAAGGGCTTGGCGGAAGGCTGTGGTCGCCGGTGTCCGTCCGTCTCCAAGGGCACCGAAATCACGGATGTTGAACAAGCTCATGGCGGGAAACCATTGCGTTTGGGAAGCAATAAGAACCGGTGCTGTGGCCGGTCCAGAATTTCATCTGGCTAAGCTGGTAACTCTGGTCCAGTTCGACCTCGATCCAGTGCGGCATCGGATCGCTGCCCGACACCCAGCGGGTGCTGGTGGTGTCGCCGTCCACTGCTCTCTCGGCTGGAGTTTCCGGGCTATTGATCGAATCGGCCACCACGGGGCGGTTGAGGGCGACGTTCTCCGGCGCGGCCAGCGCCGGTACCGCAAACAGGCAAAGGAGGGCGAGGGGGGACAATTTCATGGGGATTTTTTTGGGGATGGGTTGTCAGGGATTACAAAATTGAGGGAATCGTTCCCGTCCCGGGCGGGTTGGAAGGGGTAAAAAAAAGCCGTGCACAAGCGCCTCTGGCAGCTTCTCATGCACGGCTTTGACGTTGAATTATCGCGTTCAATGCCTCGCCGGCTGGCGGCATTGCCGCCTGGAGTGCCTTTCCTCAGCCACGCCGGCGACGGCGCAGCATCACGCCCGTAAGGGCCAGGCCGCCCAGCAACAGCGCATAGGTCGAGGGCTCGGGGACGGCAGCGGTGGTCAATACTTCCGCCAGACCCGCATCACCAGCAAGATCACTGATGCGGATGTTATCGAAGTTGGCCTTGCCCTGATTATTTTTGCTTATGGTGTAAGCACCGAGCCAGATATCCTGCACATCATCCCCATACTGGACCGAAGAGGAGGAATAGAGTGCGGAACCAAGCGACGCTTCCGTAAGTCCAAAGGTGGACTGATCGTCAAAGGCCCAGAAATCAATGGAGTCAGCCGCTCCGCTACCATTGACGGTGATTTTCGAAACCACCAGCGTCCAGCCTCCATTTTGCGGAATGGCGACATTGGTGTCTTCCACTCCGGGTTGTGGATCGCCACCTTCCCGGGTGAATAAATTTCCGTCTCCGCTGATGCCGATTCCGAAACCGTCGGCGTGTCGGTCATTGAAAACACCGTTCTCAAGGGCGAAAACCGCGCCGGAACCGGTCGTCGTATCCTCGGCCTGAATCAGCATGCTGACCCAGAATTCCCCGGAAAGCGCGGTGCCAAAATCATGTTGGGCACTCCGCCATTCGCCCGCATTGTATTGAGGACCAACCACGCGAACCATGCCGCCGGCATTCGCTAACGCATAATCGCTGTCGCCAGCCCAACTGGCGGTGCCCGATTGCCAAGAGGCTTCACTTGCGGATTCCCAATCATTGGAGAAATCGGTACTGGTCGCAAAGGGATCATTGAGGATGAGGGAGGCGTGCAAGCTGGTGGCGAGACCCAGCGAAAGGCCCGTAAACGCCGCACACCTCAGCAAGGTAGAGGTATTCTTCTTCATAATTTTCGTGAAGGGTTGATCGGTTGTTTCTGTTCAGATCGTCACCATGGATCGATGACGGGAGGAGCATACTATTTTGCCGCCTTCATGGCGATGCCTGCTTGGGATTTTTGATTGCCTTTTTGCGAATCAGGGCCGATTAAGGTAGCCAGCATCACGTGAAACAAGAAGCATGCGAAGGAACGGAGAGATTACATCCGAGGTAGGATTCACGATAGTGGAACACGATTTTCGATCCAGAACGGTAAGCCCTTTTGCCGACAGGGGGCGTGACGCCATGGTCGGCGTGGTGGTGCCGACGAGCATCGAACTGGGCCGGCAGATCCTCAAAGGGATCCGGAGGTTCTGCTCGTCGCAACCGAAGGCGCACCTGAGCCTGATATCGGATGTCAGCTATCTTGGGCAAACGGGCGACTTCACGGGCATGGAGCGCTTCCGCTGCCTTGTGGTGCATGCTGAAGGCCACATCGCCGAGGCCCTTGCCGAGCGGGCGGCGAATGTCGTCCAAACCTCGAACCGCCATCCAAGCGAAACGCTTGCGCGGGTGTTTACCAATGACCGCGAGGTCGGGAAAATGGGGGCTGATTACCTGCTCGGTCTTGGCTACCGCAAACTGGTCTTTTTATCGCGCCGCGGGCTGCACTTCGCGGCAGAGCGGGAGGATGGCTTTGTTGATGCGGTGCAGGCAGGCGGCGCGAAGCTGCACGTTCTGCGGAACTGGATGCAGGAGACCATGCCGGAAGTGGCCCGGACCCTTCTTTCACTCGGCAAGGATGTGGCAGTGATGGCCCCGAGCGACCTCGACGCCCGTTGGCTAATCGAGGCCTTTGGCGATCCGGAATCCGTGGTGCCAGAGCGGGTCGCGGTGCTCGGGGTGGATGATGATCAGTTGGAAAACAGCCTCTCTCCGGTGCCGATTTCGAGCGTCCGGCTTTCAGGGGAGCGGATCGGCTACGAGGCGGCGGCCCTTGGTATGCGCCTGGCCAGCGGGGAGGAGGTTGCCGGCCGCCCTCTGCTCATTCCCCCCGTCCGCGTGGTCGTTCGTCAATCCACCAGCAAACTGGCCATCAGCGACG
>JBNGDP010000163.1:0-1222 GCA_049975345.1 Oceanipulchritudo sp.
CGGGCTTCGCCCGCCACGCCAGACGATGGATTTGTCCGCGCTTCGCGCTGGACAGCGAACCGGAAAAATTACTTCACCCAGAATCCTTCCGGCTTGGCCCGCATTTTCTCTGTGACCAGTTCATGGGCAATACTCATCACCTTCGTCAATGTTTCCGATGAATAGCCAATGTAATGGGCTGGCTTCGGCTCAAGAAAGGTTACAGCCAAGTCCTTGTGGAACTCATTCCTTAGTGACTCCCGTAGGTCCTCCTCACTAAATCGGGTTGCCCTGCCCGTTTTCAAGTCCTCCTGAAATAGCTGCTCAGCGATCAAGCGAGGTGGGGCATTGAACAGCGGGATTGTATGATTCTTTCGTGACTTTAGCACATCAAAAGTCCCAACTTGATCAAGAGGTGGAATGATGTATCCATCCAGAATCTCAATCATGGTCGAAAGGCTGTCTTCTTCCACATCCCTACCCCGGGCAATGCAATAGCCGTCAAGGCGTCCATCCAGATAGTGAACGGCCTGCATCATCAGTGATGCTCGTCGATTATCAGCTTCTTTTTCCGTAGGCTCAATTCGCTGTCCGTCGGATTCCCGCCAATGAAAGGCCCCAGATTTATGGTATGAAATATGCCGGGTTGACTGTTTCTGCAAAGTCTCGATTGGGAACAGATAAAATTCTCCAGGGGTTCGATTGGAGATTCGGAAAAGCTCGTGATGATCGAACTTCTTCTCCTTCAAGTTAACGAGCAGCTTGTAGCAGGTGATGGCTTTCTTCTTATTGAATATTTTGCAAGGTGACGGCATCGAAATGAGATCAATAGAATTTACCCCATCACCCGGTTCGCCGCCGCGCTGATCGCAGCGGCAATAAAAGCCTCCAGAACCCACCCCCCGGCCTTTGCCGTCCTTTCCTTGAGCTTGTTCCAGTTGGTATCGCTGCGGATGGATTCCGCAAAATCGTGCCCCTTCGGCGAAAGATCCACAACCATCACGGCGCTGGGAAGATTGCCCCGTCCACTCAGAGAATCCCCGACAAGGATCCCGGCCTCCATAAGCTGATGGGCGTTGTACACTTTCTGATTACGGAGGTTATCCGGTATTTCCTTCAACTTGAGGTCTCCCGGCATGGGCACGGGAATTTCCGCCTCATAGCTGATTCGCTGCCCGGGTCCCGCGGACTCCGCCTCAAGGACAATCTCCCGTATCAAATCCAAATCTCGCTTCATAGGATG
>JBNGDP010000163.1:1322-4055 GCA_049975345.1 Oceanipulchritudo sp.
AGAGCTTTCGATAAGCCCTGACCGTGGTGGATCAGGGCTTTGTCGAAGGTCCCGAAGGGCGAGACCTCTAACGGTGATACGCGGAAGAATTGCCCATTCGGGACTGGAAATCAAGGGGAATCGGCTCCCGTCCCTGGCAAAATTCAACGCAAATGACGAAGACTGAAATAGCAGAATGTACGTGGGCCGGCCTGTCCGGTGTCGCATATACATACTACATCTACCCGATTGGAACGACGTTCTCGGCCAAACCGGGCAATTACATCTTCTGCAAGGAGAGTTCTCCCGGAAGATGGACAGCCCTATACATCGGCCAGACGGACAATCTGGGAGAACGACTGGCAAACCACGAAAAGGAAGCCTGCGCCATTCGGAATGGAGCGACCCACATCCACGCCCACCTCAATAGTGTGAAGGCAAGCCGCTTGGCGGAGGAAATGGATCTGATCCCGAAGTACCGCCCTCCCTGTAACGATCAACACGTGGGCTAAGCCCCCGATCCGGCATGCAGTCCCTCCTCAAAGACCTCGCCGAAATCCGCATGGGCCTGACCGTGCGGGGCAAGGGTGCGTCGCAGCACACCTCGGAGGAGGGGCTGCATCTGCTGCGGATCAGCGACATTGCCGAAAACGGGGAAATCACCATCGAGCATCCCCATGCGGTGGAGATCTCCCCTTCCAGTCTGGAAAAGCACAAGCTGAAGCCGGGCGACGTCATTCTCGCCAACCGTGGCAGCCGCATGACGGCGGCGGTCGCACTGGATGGGCTGGAGGCCATCGCCAGCAACCAGCTTTACCGCCTCCGGCCACGTATGCGCCGGATCCTGCCGGAATACCTGCGCTGGTACCTCAACCTTGAACAGACCCAGAAGCTGCTGGGCTCGAAGGCCCGAGGCAGTTACGTCATGACCCTTTCCATCGAGGAAGTCGGAAAACTGGAGATCCCCCTCCCCTCGCTTGAAAGGCAGCGCGCCGTTGTCGAGGTGGCGCGCCTTGCGGAGCGTGAGCGCGAGATTCTCGATCAAATTGCCGGATTGCGTCGCCGCTACATGCAAGCCACCCTCCTGCAAAGCCTGAACACCTGACCGAACGAATTTTACCATGACCCGAGTCAACCAATCTGAAATCAACGACATCGCCTGGCGCGCCTGCGACACCTTCCGCGGCGTGGTCGATCCCTCCGATTACAAGAACTACATCCTCGTGATGCTGTTCTGGAAGTACATCTCCGACCTGTGGCGTGACCACCGCGAGCGCTACTTGAAGGAATACAAGGGCGACGAGGTCCGCGTGGCCCGGCGCCTCTCCCGCGAGCGCTTCCAGCTGCCGGACGGCTGCGACTTCCTCTCCATCTATGCCAAGCGCAACGAGACCGACATCGGCCAGCGCATGAACATCGCCCTTGAGCAGATTGAGGAGGCCAACAAGCTCAAGCTGGAGGGGGTCTTCCGCGAGGTGGACTTTAACTCGGAGAGCAAGCTCGGCCAGACCCGCGACCGCAACGCCCGGCTCAAGCACCTGCTGGAGGATTTCAACAACCCGAAGCTCGACCTGCGCCCCTCGGTGATCGGCGACGAGGACGTGATCGGCAACGTCTACGAGTACCTGCTGGAGCGCTTCGCCTCGGGTGCCGGCAAGAAGGCCGGCGAATTCTACACGCCGGGCCAGGTTTCCCGCCTGCTGGCCCGCCTGCTCGATCCGAAGAAAAGCGACACCATTTGCGACCCGGCCTGCGGCTCCGGGTCGCTCCTTATCAAAGTCGGCCTCCAGGCCGACAAGCGCGACTTCGCCCTGTTCGGGCAGGAAAGCAACGGCACAACCCACGCCCTCTGCCGCATGAACATGTTCCTGCACGGCATGGACTCCTTCCGTATCGAATGGGGCGATACGCTGCGCAATCCGCGCCTGATCGAGGGCGACAAGCTGATGAAGTTCGACATCGTGGTCGCCAACCCCCCCTTCTCCCTCGACAAGTGGGGGCAGGACAGCGCCGGTGCCGATCCCTACCTGCGTTTCCAGCGCGGCATCCCGCCCAAGTCCAAGGGCGACTACGCCTTCATCCTCCACATGATCGAGACCGCCCGCGAGGGCAGCGGCCGGGTCGGGGTCGTCGTCCCACACGGGGTCCTCTTCCGGGGCGCCGCCGAGGGCAAGATCCGCCGCAAGCTCATCGAGGAAAACCTGCTGGAGGCGGTCATCGGCCTCCCCGCCAACCTCTTCTTCGGCACCGGCATCCCCGCCGCCATCCTCATCTTCAACAAGGGCAAGTCCACCGGCGATGTCCTCTTCATCGACGCTTCCCGCGAGTACCAGGACGGCAAAAACCAGAATCTCCTCACCGAAGAGCACCTCGACAAGATTGTCGCCACCTACCACGCCTTCCAGTCCATTGACAAGTACGCCTACCGCGCCACCGCCCGCGAAATCGCCGACAACGACTTCAATCTCAATATCCCCCGCTACGTCGATACCTTCGAGGAGGAGGAGGAAATCGACCTCAAGGCCGTGCGCATGAAGATCCAATCCCTGGAATCCGAGCTCCAGCAGGTCCGTACACAAATGGAGAAGCATCTCAAGGAATTGGGGATTCATTGAGAGAATGTCTTTCAACCACAATTATATTTCCCGTAACGCGCTGTTTAGTTGTTTTATTAACCCGATTGACACGGACTTGCTCAACGCCGACACATCCCATGCCCAAGCCCACCGCTAAATTGTCGCGAAAAACCAAGCA
>JBNGDP010000163.1:4155-6680 GCA_049975345.1 Oceanipulchritudo sp.
CGCCGACACATCCCATGCCCAAGCCCACCGCTAAATTGTCGCGAAAAACCAAGCATACCCCCGCCGGGGAAATCCCCGCGGATTGGGGGTGCGTGAAACTTGGTGCACTACTGACAATCAAGCATGGATTTGCTTTTGATAGTAAAAATTTCAGCAGTGTAGGTGATTATATTCTGCTTACTCCCGGTAGTTTTTATGAAGTGGGCGGTTATCGTGATCAAAAGAACAAAACCAAGTTTTACACGGGAAAGGTGCCGGAGGAATATGTATTAAAGCAAAATGATCTGCTTGTAGCTATGACGGAACAAGCCGAAGGATTGCTAGGAAGCGCTCTGCGCGTTCCCCTATCTGGAAAGTTTTTGCACAATCAAAGATTGGGACTTGTTGAAACAAACAACAAAAATGCAGTCGATCTGGATTTCGTGTATTGGATTTACAACAATCCAAAATCAAGAAGACAAATCTCAAGAACAGCTTCTGGCACAAAAGTTCATCACACTTCACCATCTAAGCTGCTTGATTTCTTCGTCGCTCTCCCACCACTAAGTGAGCAGCGGAAGATCGCCTCCATCCTCTCCACCTGGGACACCGCCCTTGAGAAACTCGACGCCCTCATCCGCGCCAAGCAACAGCAGAAAAAGGCCCTCATGCAGCAATTGCTCAGCGGCCGGATGCGCCTGCCGGGGTTTGACAAGTCAAAAGGAGAAAGGGTGCCAGACCGATTCAATCAATACCCGAAAGACTGGACTCATTTGCGACTTGGCAGCGTAACAAGAGAATCAACCAAGCGCAATTCCGGCAATGAAGGACTTCCGGTCCTTTCCTGCACAAAACACAGGGGATTGGTGTTGTCCGAGGAATATTTCGGCAAGAAAATCTACGCAGACAACCTGAGTGATTACAAAGTCGTTAAGCGAGAGCAGTTCGCTTATGCAACAAATCATATTGAGGAGGGATCGATTGGCCTGCTTGACTTTTGCGAAGCAGGACTGGTCAGTCCAATATACACCGTATTCTCAGTAAAGGACGGAGTTCAATCCAAGTACCTGTTCCGGCTCCTGAAATCACCTCTCCTTATCCACCTTTACCGCATTAATACCAGCGCATCGGTCGACAGGCGCGGGAGTCTCAAATACAAGGAATTTGCAAACATCAAAGTGTGGCTCCCATCAATAGCTGAACAAATCGAAATCAACAGAATACTCGAAAACTGTGACAGGGAGATTCATCTTCTGACCCAACAACGGGAATCTATCGACCTACAAAAGCGCGGCCTGATGCAACGACTGCTGACCGGGCGCGTACGCGTGAACAATCATACTTCAAACTCATGAACAATTTCCCGATTCCCTCGGAAACCGAATTGCAGCAGACCCTCGGCCTGCCACATGCTCCCGTCTACCATCGCAAAGGAGGCTTCAAGGCGGTCTTCAAGGCAGAGAATGCGGCCGGAGTGACGGAGGCATTGAAAGCCATCCATATTCCAAGGGCGCAGACCGAGGATGAAAAACTCCTCCGAAACCAATTGATAGCCCGTGCCAAGCGGGAGATTCAGGCACTTGGAGAATGTCAGTCCCAAGGAATAGTGAAACTGGGTACCGTGGAGGCTAAACTGGTCCACTTAACGCCCGGCGATTACCTGGTCTACAGTGAGGAAATGCTTCCCGGAGAATCCCTTACTGCGCGACTTGGTTCGAAGACGGAAGAGGCGGAATTTGAAACGCTCAAGGCATTGTTCCTGAGTCTCGTCGAACTGATTGGCGCGCTGCATGCGCTGGGCTATCTGCATCGCGACATCAAACCGGACAACGTGATGGATACGGGCATCGCTGAAAGGAGGTTCGTGCTCCTTGATATGGGAATCGCCTACAAAATGCAGGGAACGGACATAACGCAGGGTCCAAACCCGCCCGGGACCCTTGTTTATATGGCTCCCGAATTGCTTGGGCCAAACTACAAGGACTCGATGGACTTCCGAAGTGAAATCTACTCCGCGGCTCTGACGGTTTACGTTGTCGCAACCAGGCAGCACCCGTTTGCACCCCGCCCGGAACACACATTCGCCACATACCACCGGATCATGCACATTTCGCCGGCATCTCTGGCAAACTTGCGTCCCGATCTTCCGACCGCTTTCTGCAACATTGTGGATCGCTGTATCAAGAAACGGCCCGCACTCCGATACAACAACCTTGGCTTACTTGAAGCGGATATCAGAAAGGCATAAGATGGACATTCTCGCACAACATGGTTTTGGCCCGAAGGACAAGCTGAGCACCTCACTGGACCGGGCTATCATTCAAGGGGCAATACTGAGCCCGCGATATGCGCGACAGGATAAAATCCAGGAGATTATCCGTGAAGTACAAGGACATGGAGGCAGGGTTCATCTCGATCCAGAGCTGTTTGCCGCCGAGCGGGGGCACATGCAGAAGGTTCCCATTGCCCAGGGCGGGGAGGGCATCATTCAGCGTCAGACCACTCCGCGTCCTGACAAACTCAGCGCCTCGGAATCGGACAAAGTC
>JBNGDP010000164.1:0-6601 GCA_049975345.1 Oceanipulchritudo sp.
TGAAGTCGCGCTGGGCGATCGACTTGATGACATTGAGCGGCCGGTAGGACGACCATGGGAACCAGCCGACCATGTTCCTGTCCATGTTTGCCTGCATCGTCGCGGTGTCGTAACTCGGCATGTGGCCGTCCTCGGCGAAGTAGAGGTAGGCGAATTCCCAGGTGGAACCGTTGAAGGGGCGGTAGGGGTTGTTCTTGTCGCGCGAGCCCGGGCCCCCGGTGAAGCCGTCGAGGTAGTGCAGGGCGGATTCCAGCACCATCCAGTCGGCGCCGGCGCGCGCCTGCTGGCGGACCTTGTCCTGGTAATCCGGATCGGCCGGATCGACCGGCGGGTGCTCCAGCAGGGTGAGGATCGGATTAAAGGTGTAGCCCCAGTAGATGATGGCGTTCCATTCCACGCGCCCGGCGTTGAAGAGCGCCCGCGTCCAGTTGTCCATGTAGTTGGAAAAATAGTCGCGCGACATGCCCTTGGGCTGCCCGGCCTGCCAGTTGTACTGGTAGGTGCCGAGGTCCGTGTCGGGCAGCTCGAAGGCCCATTGCAGGCCGCCGAGGCGCGCCATCCAGTTGAAATTCTCGGAATTGAATTCGGTCTGCCCGTAGATCGGGTCCATGCGGTTGTCCTCGCGGGTGAGGTAGGCCCAGCTGTTGATGCTCTGCGCCTGGGTCTCCTGGGAAGTGCTCAAACCAACCGTCGGGCTGTAGTCCTTGAAATGAAAATAGAACATGTTGTAGCCGGGCACGGAGAAGGCCTTGTAGAAGGAGCCGGCGTAGGTGCTGTTGACCAGGGTCATGCCCTCGTTGTTGATGTAGGACTGCAGGCTGGCGTCGTTGTCCCTGACCTTCCACATCTGGCCGAGCAGGGCCGGCCAGTCGCGCTTGCCCACGTCGGTATCGCCGGTGCCGTTGCCGATCGGCCAGGTCTGGGCGTTGACCAACTGCGATACGCGTGTCTGGTAGCCCGTTTCCCATGCGGGATCCTGCGGAATCAGCTGGTCCGGCTCGACCTCGGTGCGGGTGAGGGCGAGGGAGGGGATCGTCACCCCGGCGCTTTCCGCGCTGACCACCGTGCCGTCGTCGTTCCAGTTGGTGGGGCGCACGCGGTAGCGCAGCTCGAGCCCGCGCGGGGCGGAGCTGTCGTGCCATGCGGCGGGGTTGTTGGAGGGCGACTCGCCGTTCTGGCGTGGCCGGTAGGCGATCACGGTCCACGGGCCGTTGTCGACGGAGCGCTCGATCCGGAAGCCGGTCTCCTTGCTGTCGCCGTCGGTCCAAGTGACTTCGACGTGGTCGTCGACGACAGTTGCGGTGACGCTGCCCGGGGGCGTGACCGGGTCGCCGGGGTCGCTGGTCAGGGCTTTGGGATCGGTGGTTGCGGTGGTCCCGCCAGTGTTACTCGCGATGGCCGAATCGTTCATCGAGCCGGCCTTCTTGTTGCCGGTTTCGCCAACGGTGATATTCCAGGCCCAGAGCGAGCCGTAGTGGTTCACATCGTACCCGGCCATGTAGCCGTCCTGGCCGTCGTTGTGGGTGACCGCCCAGGAATAGAGCTGGGTCCCGCCGTGGGCCTGGCAGAGGATGCCCTCGCCGTCGTTGCCGTAGGACTGGGTGCTGCCGTAGACGCCGCCGTATTTGTTCTCATGGATCCAGAGCGGCCCGCCGGCGAGGTCGAAGGCGCGGGAAAGGGTGTCGGAAATGTCGCCCGGTCCACCCGGTTTGGCCTGCACGTAGCCGTCGAGGGTGAGGTAGTAGCTCTGGCCGGAAGCGGGGCCGGAGCCGGTGGGCACGCTACTCCCGAGGTAGTCGCGCTGGTTGGTGTTGTTGCGGATCTCGACCCACTCGCCGGACAGGTTGTAGCCCTTGCGGCCGTGGTTGTAGATCCAGTTGTCGCGGACGATGCAATGCGGCTGGAAGTAGCCGGCGTTGTTGTTCAGAAAGGGATTGAGCAACTCCTTGTTCAGGTCGATTCCGGTGCAGTAGTTATAATCATAATACACCGTTGCGGTAGTGTTCGTCCAGGTGTTGGGATCGGTTGACTGGGTTGGGTTATCACCCACGGTCTGCCGGTAGAGGAAGCCGCGGGTGCTCTGGGGCAGAAGATTGTTGGCGATGCAGACGTTCGAGCCGTAGACTTGAATGCGGGCGCCGAACTTATCCATGAAGTAACCGGTTTCGCCGAAATTTTTGGGATCGGCACGGCCCGCCTTGTAGACGTTGTTCACCGGCGCGGAATCCTGCAGAATACAGCCGAAGACAAGGCGGCCCGGGCCGGCGCCGACGTAGCTGCGGGAAAAACCGGAGCCCGCAAAGTAGTCATGCGGATACTGCCCGTTGGCAACGCGGTTCGCCCAAGCAGCCTTCACATAGGAACTTTTCCACGCCCCCGAGGCGGCGTAGGTTGTGGTGCCGTTCCAGTCCAGTTCGAAGCCGAAGAAGACGGATGCGCCGACCAGATGCACATGGACGATGCCGACATTCGTCACTTCGGACAAGGCCTCGCCGCTGCCCGAGTCCGGCTGCAGGCCGACCAGGTTCCAGTCGCGCGGGGTCTCGCCGTTGGGGGTCACTCCCGTGCCGGTGCGGGAAGTGAAACCGAAGTCGAAGCGGGTGCCGAGAGAGTAGGTGCCGTCGGAGGCGTCCGGGTCCGTCGTCGGCGCCTCCCCGCGGATGACCACGCCGCTCTTGAGCATGAGCCCGCGCCCGTCGGGTCCGTCCATCGGCGCCGAGCTGAAATCGTAGACCCCGGCCGGGTAGTAGAGGATGCCGCCGCCGATCAGGTGCAACTCATCGCGGGCCGCCTCGAATTTCTCGAAGTCGCTTTGCCCGGGATTCCCGTACGCCGACATGTCGATGACCTGGTCCCAGCGGATGTGGTCGGTCCAGGCCGGGTAGCCGGTATCCGTGGAATAGTGCGTGGCCAGGGGATTGTCCGTGGGAACCTGGGCGAAGGCAGTGATCGTGACCACCATTGAAAACAATACCAATGGCAGGGAAGGGGCAGGTTTTGCGTTCATTCTATCCTAAAAGGGGTTGCAGTGTTTTGAACATGATAACTTGGGCATTACCGCTACTGATGACAAGCGGGTTTCAGGAAATGTTCCCGTAAACTTCCGTGCTTTACCACGATTTGCGCCATGGAATTCGCGATTTGCGCCAGGGGCGGGTCGAACCCGGGCTGTTGCCGGCGATCAGTGAGGCCGGTCCTGCAGGCCGAACGGTGCCCGGTTGACGGAGGCAAGGGAAAGGCGCCCCTTTGCGGGGTGCAGGTAGGCAAACTTGTCATTGCCCATCCGATACAAATCCGGATGCTCGCGGAGAATGCTCGCGGAGATTTTCACCGGAAGCATGCTGAGGCCCTTGAAGTAGTGGTGTCCATTGCGTTCCACGGAATCGTTTCCGAGGAGGGCCTGGACGGCGAGATCCTGCAGCAGGGCGATCGGCCCGATGTTGGCGAGGTCCTCGCCGGTCATCAGGAGGGTGCGCCCGGGATTTTGCCACTGGTGCCACCCGATGAGGCAGCGGTTGCGGATGCCCTTGAAGACGCCTTTGCAGTTCTTGTGGCTGACCCCGGCATAGCCCAGCTCCAGTGCCCGGGGTAAATCCTCGAGAGCTCCATCTGATTCATCAATGATGACGGGAACCGGGCGCGGCCAGGCATTGCGCATATCGGGAGCATCCTTCGAGAGGGCTACCTTGCGGTTAATGGGCTGTTCAATGAAAAACAGGTGCTCGAAAAAGCGGGACAGCCCCGGATCTTCATACACCCGGCCACCGAAGGCGCGGAGTTGCTCCCCCGAAGCAAACTGCTCGTTCCCATCCAAGCTGAACCGGAAATCCGGAGCGGATAATTCCTGAACCACTCCAGCGATGTCGCGCAGCCTTTGCAGGTCGGATTCCACGACGCCACAGAGCTTCAATTTGAATTCCCTCAGCCCGTAGGTGTCGATACACGCCTCAAGGGACTGGGGGAGGCCGTCGTCGAGACGTTCCGGCGCCGGAATGTCGGCCTCGCGCAGATAGTCGGCCATGCCGACGGTGTGACGGAGGTGGACCCGTTCCAATGGCGTTTCCGGAAGGAAATCGTGTGGAGAAGTGCCTTGGAGCTCCGGCGAGAGGCAGCCGAGGTCGATACCAAGGCGGTTGTCCCGGACAAGCTTCCAGAGGGGCTGTTGCTGTGCCCGGCAGACCGCATCGAGGACGGCGCGCTCGACCAGCGAGATGCCGAAATGCTGGAGGAGGGGCGGGAATTCCGGGGGCGCCATGAGGCGATGGTACAGTTGCATCCAGAAGTCGAAGGGCGATTCAGCCTCGATGTGTGCGGACATTTTGAGGGCGCTGGCAATGGCGGCCTCCATCTCCGCGATTTCCTTTTCCACGGGCGCCTCCGGATCCTTGGTGAACCATTTCGGGGGCAGGTGGTCCGCACTCTGCCCGGTGGATTCCGCTCCGTCGATGTTGATTGAAACCGAAATGAAGACATGCGGGACTTCGGTCATCGTCGCGATGCCGTACTTGAAGGGCATGCGCGTGGCGATGTCCAGGCGGCGGACGGAGGAGTTGACCAGTTTTATGGGCATGAACGTGGTAATGGGAATTAACTACGAATTTCGCGAATCTCGCGAATGTCAGGTTTCCGCAAGTTTATGGGCGCTGAGGATTTCGGAGATCCGGACGATGCGGTTTTCGCGGATGGCGGTTTTCATGGCGACGAGGGTGGCGATGACGTGGAGGCCGTCCTCAAGATGGGGGCGGGGAACCGTTTCATCATTGAGACACTTGCCGAAATACTCGAGGTAGTTGCGGAATTCGCCGACGTGGTGCATGGAGCCGCCGAAACGGAAGTAGTAGGCGTGCTCGCGGGTGTAATCCTCGGATTTCGGCGGCTGGCCGTCGATCGCTGTGAAGTAGCGAAAATCCGGGTACTTGGCACTGAGGGTTCCGGATTCGCCGCGCACGGTGCATTCGATGACGGACTGCGCCTGCGGATGCGCGGAGGGCGTGCCGAAGGCGCCGGAGACCTGTGCGAGGGAGCCGGCTTCGGATCGCAGCACAAAGTGGAAGATATCCTCGGGGCCGTCGCGCTTCGCGGAGGAATCGCTGGTGAGGGCAAAGCCGGTGACTTCCGAAATTTTCCCGAGGTACCAGTAGGCGAGGTCGACCGGATGGACCAGGCCCGTGAAGATCCAGTCATTTCCGCCCTTCTTTCCCCATTTGCCGCTGGTACCGCCGCGCTTGTCACCATGGTAATGCGTCTCGACGGAGCGGAGGGTGCCGGTTTTTCCGGTAGCGAAGTCCTCCCGCTGCCGCATGAAGGTCGGGAAGAAGCGGCAACTCTGGCCGACCAGGACCTGTTTTCCGGATTGGCGTTGCAGGTCCAGCAGCTCCGCGCCGCGGGAGAGGTCGGTCACCAGCGGCTTGGTACAGATGACGTGCTTTCCCGCCCGCAGGGCCATGGCGATGTGCTCGGCATGGAGCGGGTCGGGCGTGTAGATGCCCACCGCCTCGATGCCCGGATCGGCGAGCATGGCGGCGTAGTCCGTCGTCCACGCGGGAACGTCGTATTCCCGCTGGCGTTGCCGGCAGAGGTCTGCGTCGAGGTCGCAGATCAGCGCGGTTTCCCAGTGCCCGCTGTCCGCGGCCCCGCCGAGGATGCTTCTTCCTTCACCCAGTCCGATGATGCCCAGTTTTCTTCGCATATGAATACCCATTCGCGCAATCCGCGAAATTCGTAGTTTATTACCTGCCCAGAAACAAGTCCCTTCCCTTGACGAGCGCTTCAATTTTCCGGTCGGCGATGGAACGCTTGAGCATCCAGAAGCCGCAGTCGGGATGGACCCAGCCGATACGATCCTCGCCGACGACCCTGGCGGCCTTTTCAATCCTGCCAGCGACTTCTTCCGGCGTCTCAACGTGGTTGACTTTTATATCGATGACGCCAAGGCCGAGTTTGATCCTCGGGTCAATTTCCTTGAGCGCGTCGAGGTCGCTGTCCGGCCGGTGGGCGAGCTCGAGGACGAGGTGGTCGGTGTGCAGGCCGTTGAGGAAGTCGATGAGGGCCTGCCACTTGCCGGACTGGATGGTCTGGCCGCCGTAATTGCCGAAGCAGAAGTGCACGGCCTTCTCAACCTTGACCTTTTCAAGAATCCGGTTGATGGCGGCCTGGGCGATGGGGGCGTTTTCCGGACTGCCGGGAATGTTGGCCTCGTCGACCTGGACGCAGTCGCAGGGCAGGTCGGAAACCTGCTCGGCGAGAACGTCGGCGATGGCAAGGGTCAGCTCCTCAAGGCTGCCGTAGTGGTTGTCGAGAAGCGTCCGCGCCAGCATGTAGGGGCTGGTGAGGGTGAACTTGAGGGGGCCGTTGGCCACCGAGGCGGAGCGGGCGCAGGCCTCGTACAGGTCGAGGTCGCCCTCGCTGAGCGCCTCGCGGACGACCCCCGCCGGCTTGCGCCGGAAGCTCATCTCCTGCTTGGCGCGGAAGGCCCTGCCGTCGCTGAGACCGACGCGCGTATCGATTCCGCCAATACGGGAAATGAAGTACTCGATCATCCCGTTGGTGTCGGGATGGTTGACGTCGAAGCGGTAGAGCTCGCCGTCGGTGGGCAGGTCGA
>JBNGDP010000165.1:0-1330 GCA_049975345.1 Oceanipulchritudo sp.
ATCTTGTTGCGCCGGAACAGGCAGTCCTCGACCGTGATGTGGCGCACGTTCTGCAGGTAGAGGGCAACGTCGCCGGAATGTTCAAAGACAACGTTGCGGACGGCGAAGGGGGTGAGCGAGGTGCTGACCTGCGGGCGCCAGTGGTGGATCAGGCGCTTGCGCGTGGTGACGCGGGCGACCACCCCCTCGGCATTCAGGTCGACCCCGTCGGGCGGGCGCACGGAAATCGTGTCGGCCGCCTCGTCGATCCAGAAGTATCCATCCTCTGGTGACAGATTATTAAGGATTGAAGTCTGCTCCGGCCCGAGCACCTGGACGTAGTTGCGCCATTCGCCATCAGGCTCGCGCACCCACAGCAGTTCCAGCCGCTTGATGACATCCGGGGCGACCGACTGCGCGCGCGGGTTCAGGCCCCAGTCATAGGGCCACTCCTTGACCTGCACGCCGTTGCCGTCCTTGGCCGACCAATCCGACCATTCCTCCGCGCCGGTGACGATCACGTCGCCGGTGTTGTTCCCCGGTTCCCAGCCGGCGCCCTCGATGATCAGCGGAGCTGTGGTCGTCCAGTAACCTGAAAGAATGACCGAGCCAAAGTCGACGTCGCGGTTCGGCTCGCCCTCGAGATAGGTCCCCGGATTCAGGACGATCTTCACGCCAAACCCGTCGGCGTTATGCGGCTTGGCGGCTGCAATGGCCTTCTCAATGGTGCGGAACGGCAGGGCCGCCGAGCCGTCGCCCGAGGCGTCGTCGCCGTTGACCGGATCGGCGTGCAGGGTGACATGGATGTCGGCCTCGTCGATCGGGTCGGCGCCGGTGGTGAAGACCTCCGGCCATGTCTCGGTCACCACCGGACCGGCAAGCTGCCACTCCGAGGCGCCCTGGTCGTTGTAGGAGCGGATCCGATACGTGTAGCTGGTCGCCTCCGGCAGGCCGGTGTCCACGTAGGCTGAGGTGTTCAGATTCGTGATGACCGCAAGCTGCGCCCACTCGCCGTCATCAAATTGCTCAATTTCAAACCCCATGCCGTTGTAGTCGGCGCGCTCCCACGTCAGGTGGATGGTGTTCCATGAAACGACCCGCGCGGCGAAGGCGGCCGGCGCGGCCGGCGGGGCGAGCACGAGGTTCCATGATACCTCGTTGGAGGGAAGCGCGTCCACATCGTCGCGAAAAGCCACTACACGGTAGGTGTAGAGGGTGTCCGGCGCGAGGCCCTGGTCGCGGTAAAGGGTGACCCCGGGGGCAAGGGTGGCGGCGGTCTCATAGGGCCCCTCCCCGGCGCGGCGCTCGACGCGGAAGCCGGTCTCGTCGCTGCTGTTGTCGATCCATGTCA
>JBNGDP010000165.1:1430-2529 GCA_049975345.1 Oceanipulchritudo sp.
AAGGTGTTGCTGACCGCCGCGTCGCGCTGCTGGGTGACCTCGGCGGCGTAGGAGATGGAAAAGCGGGTCAAGGTCTGGTCGGAGGCGTTGGTCAGGCGCAGGGCGAGGATGAGCGGCCCGCCGGCGTTGGTGGGTCGCCCGCCAAGGCTGCGGTCGGTGTCCCCCGATACGTAGAAGAAGTTGCTGAGCATCCCCCCGCCGGTGTTGGTGGTGCCGTTGGTGATGGCGAACATGGCCGGATCCGCATTGAACGAGGCATACCAGCCCATCTGGGTGGTGCCGGGCAGCGCCCAGGCCTGGTCGGCGTTCTGGACCCAGGCGAGGTTCTGCACGGTGCCGCCGCTGGTCCAGTCGAAGTTTTCCGCCACCTGGGCGCCCGCCCCGAGGAACGACCGGCCCTGCGACCATGTTGTGAGCGGGGCGCAAACGAGCGCGAATGCAAGCAAGCGGGAAGGAGTAAGGCTCTTCATCATTGAAGTGAAATGGGTGAAAGGGTTGAGGGGGAGGTGGAATCGAAGTCTCAGAACGACTCCCAGCGCGACTCGTTGTAGATCCAGAACCAGCCGCCATAGGATTCGGTGACCCAGAGCGGGCCAAGGTTCGCCGAGAACAGGAACAGGTTATCGCTGATGACACCGGCTTGATAGTCCAGCAGCCAGCCGTGCTTCGGCGAGTAAATCCACGGATAGTTCTCGTAGAAATAACGGAACACCGGTGAATAGATCCAGCCGCCGCCGTAGCCGTAAAGCCAGCCCAGCCGCTCGTCATAATTCCAATCCCCGGTAAAATATACCAGCGCGGGCGGCGGGGGCGCCTCGCCGCGGGCCACCGCGGTCCCCTTGAAGCCGACGTTGCCGCCCTCGTTCCGGATGACCAGGATGTCGCCGGCCGCGTGGCCGCTCACATCGATGATGGCGGTGTAGAACTGCCGGTGGTCGCCGAAGATGTCCTCCGCCCCGCCGCTCGGCAGCACCTCGGCGAACTGCTGCTTGATCGCACCAACCGCGTCATACAGGATCACCGTAAGATTGTGGCCGTCGAGGATGTCGTGGCCGCTGCCGTCCAGGTTGTAATTCCAACCATCGTTGAACCAGTGGTA
>JBNGDP010000165.1:2629-6566 GCA_049975345.1 Oceanipulchritudo sp.
CTTCTGCGCGGTGATGCCGGCCGAGCCGGAATTGTTCGGGATCAGGTAGTCGAGAAACGGTTCCTCGGAGACAAGGATCACCTCGCCGGTCTGGACCCCGGAGGACACATCGCTGTAGCCGTCCGGGATGTTGCCGTCGCGGAACGACTCGACGGTCACGTCAAGGGCGCCGAAGGCAGCTTGTGCGGCCAACAGCAGGGTGGCGGTAGGAAAGGACAGGTAGGTTGGGTTCATGGGCAGGGTTGGGTTTTGTATCTAAAAATCCATGCGCAGGCTCAGCTTGGCGCGCCGCGGTTCGGAGGGAAGGGTCTGGCCGCCGCGGATGAACTCGCGGTCGAACAGGTTGAAGATGTTGAGGGTCAGGCTGCAGTCCCGGCCGAAGCTCTGGAAATTGTAGCCGAGCAGCAGGTCGAACTCCCAGTAGCCGGCCGACACGATGTCCCATCCCTGGGCGATGTTGGTGTCGTTGCCGCCCCGGCGCGAACCCATGTAGCGGCCACCGCCGCCGAGAAAGAGGCCTTCAAGGGGTCCGTCCTCGATGTCGTAGCGCGTCCACAGGTTGAACTGGTGTTCCGGCACATTGGGCCAGCTTTCCCCGGCCCGCAGGGTCAGGCTGTCGGTCACCTGGCGCGCGTCCATGAAGGTGTAGCCGACAATGGTGGTCCAGTTGGGCACGGGGCGGTAGTGGATCTCGGTCTCGATGCCGTCGACTTCATACACGCCGGAAAGGAAGGAGTAGGTCCTGGCCGGGGTGAAGCTGGTGTCGCGCACGTTGTTGAGCTGGTTCTCGCGGGTCAGGTTGAAGGCGGTGATGATACCGGAAAGGCGGCCGTCCGCGGCGTCGATCTTGAGGCCGATCTCCTTGCCGGTGCCGGTTTCCGGCGGCGCCAGCTCGTTCGGGTCAAGGGTCCCGTCCGGGGACGCGTACTGGGGAAACTCGTTGCGGTAGAAACTTTCGGCAAAGGACGCGAACAAGCCGACGGATTCGGTTATTTTGTACACGAAGCCGCCCTGGAAAGTTGTGTCATGGCGCCCGGCCACTTTCAGGGTGAGGAAGTTGTCCGTCTCGAAATCCTCGTAACGGACCCCGCCGAGCAGGATCAGGCGGTCGTCGAAGAGGCTGATCTGGTCGGAGGCATAGACCGCCGTCCCCGTTGTCTCGCGGTCGCCGGTGAATTGCGGCTCCCCGGTGAGGGGGGCGAAGGGGACCGGAATGAAATCAATGATCGGCCTGGTGGGGAGGAACAATCCAGACCAGGCGGTGGTGAGCGCGGTGTCGACCGGCAGCCGCATGACCGGCCGGTCATAGCCGGGATAGCCGGGCAGGTCCGGCTCGTCGCGCTCGGTCTCCGAATAATGGTCGCTATAGGTTTCCACGCCGACCATCAGGCGATGCCGCGCCGGACCGGTGCTGAAGTCCGCGAAGAAGTCGTTCTGGGTCTGGACGACCTCGTTGCGCCGCCAGTCGTTGGTGGCAAACACGAAGGCGTCGACCCCGGAGCGGAAGGTGTTGTTGACGTAGCTGCTGCGGCGCTCGCGGTCGTCGCGGCTGTAGAGGAAGGATCCGCGGTAGCGCAGCCATGAAGTGATCTCAAAGTCGATGTAGGCGGTGGCGGCGTCGGATTCGCTCAGTAGATAGGCGTCCGGGCCGTTGACGTTGAAGCTGCGCGGCAGATCGGTTTGCAGGCCGCTGAAGCGGAAGGTGCGGCGCGTGACGTTGCCGAGGGCGTCCACCCGCTCGATGTAGCTGCCTTCCGGGAGAATGTCCCAGAAACGGTCGGGGATGTTCTCGTTCACGCGGCGCGAGAACTCGTTGAAAAAGGCGGCGGGGGTGGAGCGCAGCCCGTAGGGGTCGTCCGGATCGGCGGCGTCACGGGCGCGGAAGTAATCCTCGCTGATGACAAACATGCCGGCCGGCGGCGCGGTCTCGTCGCGGCGCAGGTGCTCGTATTCCACGGTGATGGTCAGGCGCTTGAACGGGCGCCAGGTGATTACCGGTGCATACAGGGTCGTCTCCCGCTCATAATGGTCGATGAAGCTGCCATCCAGCCCGTAAGCGGTGTTGAAGCGCCATGCCAATTTTTCGCCCAGCATGCCGCCGGTGTCGGCCGCGATGCGGTAGCCGCTCTGGGTGTCGACGGAGGCGTCCACTGTCAGGTGGAATTCCTTCCACAGCGGGCGCTTGGTGGTCACATTGATCACCCCGCCCGGAAACACCTGGCCATAGAACAGCGAGGCCGGCCCCTTCACCACCTCGACCTGGGCGGCGTTGCCCACGTCGTTCGGCCCGTAACGGCGGAAGCCGTTGCGCAGCGAATAGGTCTGCTGGATGCCGCGCACGTTGAATTTGCCGTAGCCTCCCGTGTTGCCGACGTTGCTCTGCACCCCGGAGGTGAAGCGCAGCGCCTCGTCAAGGTCGGTTGAGGCAAGGTCCTTGAGGAAGCCCTCCGTCACCACCTGCAGGTTCATCGGCAAGTCGCGGATCTGCGTGCGCATGCGCGTCCCGCTCACCGCGTTGGTCGCCGTGTAGGTGTCGCGGGTCGAGGTCACCTCGAACGGCGACAGCTCAAAGACCGGCCCGGCGTCCGCCGCGCCTTCCTGCGCTAGCACCGGAACGCCGGCCAACAGGGTTATGGATAGGACCTGCAGGAACGTGGGGGTATGCATTCTCATGATGTTGATCCTCGGAATTTTGCCCGGCGAGGCCAATCTTGCCCCTCTTAAACCGTTTAATCCGCGGCGGCCTGCGCTTCCCGTGCATCCAGATCGGCGCGGATTTCGGCCATGCGGGCCGGGGTGAGCGGGAAGAAGAACAGGATCAGCAGGGCGAAAGCGGAGGCCAGGGCGGGCCCGCCGGCGAAGGTCAGGCGCATCCACTTCAGGGTGAAGTCGCTCTGGTTTCCGCCGAGCGCCTCGTCAAAGCCGATCATCACCAGGGCGATGCCGCCGAGGGTGCCGGTCAGGGAAAAGGAGACCTTGTAGATCCAGCCGCCGACGGCGGCGTACATGCCCTCGCGGCGGCGGCCCATCTTCCAGAAGTCGTAGTCGCAGACGTCGGCGAGGATGCTGGGGAGGATGAAGCTGTTGATGGCAGCCGCCGGGGCAAGCAGCACCGGCAGCAGCAGCACCAGGTGCGGCATGTCGGGATTGTAACAGACATACTTGGCGAAGGAACCGACCAGCGTGAGCAGCATGCCGGCCTGGTAGACGTAAATCTTGCCGCGGAACTTGCTGATCCATGTGGCCAGCGGGATCGCGCCGAAGAAACAGACCTGGTAGACCACGCTGAGCCAGCCGGCGAGCACCGCCCCGGCCATGGTGTCGCCCCTGTACAGGTAATAGATCTTCATGTAGATGCCCATCTGCGACACGGTCTGGGAGGCGATGGTGCTGACCACCAGGATCGCCATGATCATGACAAAGGGCACGTTCTGCAGGGTCTCCTTGAAATTCACCAGCAGGCGCTGGCGCTCGCGCGTCTGCTCGCCGGGCTTGGGCACGCGCTCCCTGAGCAGGAGGAACGGCAGCAGCGTGCCGGCCAGCATCAGCACCCCGAACACCACCGCGAAGAAGCGCAGCCCGGCTTCCTGGGAGGTGAACAGGTCCGTCTGGATGAAGGCGTAGACCCACTCGATCGCCACCGCCAGCAGCGGCAGGAAAAAGCTGCGGAAGGCGTACAGTCGCGTGCGCGCGTGGTAGTCCTTGGTCATCTCGTAGCCGAGCGACTCGTATGGCACGTTGAAGACCGTGTGCGTGGTCAGGAACAGCAATGTAGTGGCGATCAGATACATGACCAGCCGTTCCTCCGGCCACCCCGGCGGGGCAAACCAGATCAGCGGGAAGATGATCGACGACAGCAGCCCGCCCACCAGGATGAACGGACGCCTGCGGCCCCAGCGGGTGCGGCAGTTGTCCGACCAGTTGCCGACGATCGGGT
>JBNGDP010000166.1:0-6534 GCA_049975345.1 Oceanipulchritudo sp.
ACTCCCGGTGACAGACCGGGCACCAGTCGGCGAACACCCAGACAAGGACGATCCATTTTCCCTCGTGGGCGGGGTCCTTGAGGCTCCACTGGCTGTCTGCCGTATCCAAGAGGGAGAAGTCAGGCGCTGGTGAACCGGCTTCAGGATTTCCGAATGTGGAAGGATCGAGGTTGAGAAAGGCCTCCCTGAAAGCCTGCGTGACGGGCATGGCTTTATTAATCTGGTCCAGCGAAAGTCCCGCCTGATGGCGGACATCCTTAGAGAGATCTTCGGCATGGATATAAGAAAGGGTCTCCAGCGCCGTTTGGGAACCCGATTGTCCCAAGGCGATTACCGCCTGTGATCTTACCAGAGGGCTGTCATCCTTCAGGGCTGATTCCGCTAACACGGACACGGACAAATCACGACCCAGGACCCCTAGCGCCGCTGCGGCCAGATAACGAACCTGCGGATTTGGGTGCTTCAGGCCGGACTCAACAGCCCGTCGATTCTCCTGTCCGATGCGGACAAGGTCCCTCAATCCAAAAAGGCGGACGAGCCAGTCCCGGTCTTCGAGGCTGGCAATGCCGGGCTGGTCAAGTTTTCGGTCAATGGTAAAGCTACCTTCCTCATTCAGCGGGTGGAAGGAATGCTCTGCGATTCTTTCAAAAACAGTGTCGGCGGTCATTGAGTTGGAATTTGAAGTATCCGGATAGAGGGTGAAGGGAATATATGAAATGGCGATCAGCGGTAAGGTCGTGCGGCTAATCTTCAGGAAAAAACAACGGAAAATGGTCATGACGTGTAAGTCTGGGCGGTTGTTACGGTTATTCTTTTCCACAATCGAACATGTGCTTGATGAAGCCGATCTGGTCGCGGCGAAGGAACAGGAGGGCCAGACTCGCCACCCAGGCCGTGAAGGCGGATAGGGTCAGGGGCAGCATTGGACCCGCAATGCCGATCTTGGTAAAGTGTGCCAGCAAGGCTCCTGACATGATTCCCCATCCGAGTAAGGCCCCGGTTGTCACGGTCAAAGGAAAGAGGATGAGTAAGGCGGCAAGCGCTTCGAGCGATCCAATGAGATAACGTCCGGCAGGTTCCATTCCCAGCGATTCGAACAGGCTGACGGAGTCGTCCATTCCCTTGAACTTTCCGAAGGCCGCAGCGGCAAACAATCCGGCCAGTCCAATGCGAAGGGCAATTGTAATCAGATGGGTGGGATTCGATTTCATGGAATTCAGGTGGGTGAAGATTGGTTGATTCGTCACTTAGACAAGGTGCCATCAAGGGTTCGCCTCGGCAGCGAATGGTCACCGACCATATTCCAGAGATTGCTACCAGAGGGAATGAAGATATCCTCAACCGTCAGTTCACTTGGGCAGCGTTTTCCCGTGGAGATTGTCAATTCGCGAAGCTCCTTAAGGGTATTTTCTGCATAATTGCGCACACGGCGGGCTTTTTCTTCAATGACTAGTCCCGCCTGCAGCTTGGGATTCTGGGTTGTGATGCCGACTGGGCAGGTGTTGTTGCCGCATTCCCGGGCCTGAATGCATCCGAGAGCGAACATAAAACCCCGAGCCGTGTAGCAGGCATCAGCACCAAGCGCAAACGCGATAGTCTGACGCCCGGCATCAATCAGCTTACCGGCGGCAAATATCTTCAACCGGTCGCGTACACCGGCCTCCTTGAGAATCTGAACGAGACCATGAAGGGCTGGATACAAGGGCATGCCGACCCGATCGAGAAAGACGCCCGGCGCTGCGCCTGTGCCGCCCTCGCCGCCATCAACGGTGATCCAATCGGGAAAGGTGCCCTGGCGTTTCATTTCCTCAACAAAGGCTTTTAATTCCTTGAGCGAACCAACGCACAGTTTAATACCGACCGGGATGGGAACGAGTTCTTGTATCTGCCGGATGAAAGACACCGTGGATGGCATGTCGACGCACTCCTTGTGAAATGGCGGCGAAATCACATCACGATCCATGGGCACCTTTCTCAATTCAGCGATTTCCGGGGTGATCTTCTCCTTGGGCAGTAGTCCGCCCTTGCCGGGTTTGGCGCCTTGGGAGAACTTGATCTCAATCATTTTCACCTGTTCCTTCGAGGCGATCCGGACAAGGGCCTCGGGGTCGAGGTCACCATTCTCAGTGCGCACACCGAATTTGGCCGTACCCAACTGGAAAATGAGGTCGGCCTCCTCCATCAGATGGTACTTGGGATAGCCTCCTTCACCGGTATTCATCACGATGCCGGCCCGGCCTGCGCCGCGGGCAAGCGCGCGCACCGCGTTCGCGCCGAGGGCCCCGTAGCTCATGGCGCTTATCATCATTGGCTTTTTCAGGGTGAAGGGTTCCTTGACGCCCCTTTCCGCACCCAATTCCAAGGAAAAGGGCCGGAGCGAATCGCTGACAGTGGGGAACATGGAGTGGCGCAGCTTCAACTCAGTGGCGTCGTAGTCCAACAATGATCCAAAAGACGAGGCGGATTCCACGTTCTTGGCTTTGCGGTAAACGTTGGACCGCTCCAGACGGTTGAAGGGCCGTTCCTCCCGGTCGCCACTGTAGAGGTACTGGCGAAATTCCGGACCCACGCTTTCAATGAGGTAGCGTCCTTGCCCAAGCAGACCGAAATTTCTCAGGATGGTATGCTCGGTCTGCACATGACGATAAAACAGGTTCATCAGCAGCATGAATGCCGCTGCTACCGTTAAGAAATGAAAATAGAAAGAAATCCATGTACCGGCTGCGAAAAACAAAACAGGCAACACGTAAACCGTTATGTTCGTGAACCGGGCCAGCTTGTGGAGGTCGATACTGAGGGCCTGTGGCATTATTGATCGATTTAAGTGGGTCGGTAGTCGTTACTGGGAAATCTGAAGGCTATGTGGATTGAAAGCGGAGCCGGTCTCAAACAATCTCCGTAGGGAGTTCTCGTCGGCAAGGCCTGTGTGTTCCTCCACAATTTGGCCTTCGTGGTAAACAACGAGATGCGGAACGCCGCGTATGTCCAGGTGTTTCATAAGGTCGCGACTGGCATCCGCATTGATTTTCACAACGGTCAAGTGTTCCTGGAACGCTTGGGCAAGCTCGTCAATAACGGGCATCATTTGACGGCATGGACCACACCAGGGCGCGTAAAAATCGATCAGGAGACGTTTTTCCCGTTCGATAAGCGTTCTGTAATCATTGATGGAAAAGGCATTTTCCTGGTTTGGCGAGGCGTCCGGTTCGATGACTACCGGCAGATCCTCCGCCTGCCAGTCCATGATACCGTTTTCGAGATTGTAAACCCTGGAGTAACCGTTTTGAGCGAGAATTTTCGCTGCCCGGCGGCTTCGCCAACCGGTGTTGCAATACAGGTAAATCGGCTGATCACGTGGAAGGAGGAGAAGTTGTTCGTGGAAGCTGTTCATGTAGTAGTCCAGCTGCCCTGCCCCTGGCAGGTGCCCCCCCGCGAATTCGGAGGCCCGGCGTACATCGAGAAGCGTCCCGGACTGGCTGCGCAGTTGCTTTGCAAAAGCCACAGAATCCAGATCCACAATGTCGACCGTGGTACTGGTGCCGACGGTGGAAAAGAGGAGCGTTTGAAGGAGCAGGAGAGTCGCTACAACGGCGCTGTGTTGTTTTTTCATTTTACCGAATGTTGATCAGGGTCATCAAACTTTGTCACGGATGACAAGGCTGCGGAGTTCCGTCATGTCCTCGATGGCATAGCGGACGCCTTCCCGGCCCAAGCCGCTGTCCTTGACGCCGCCGTAGGGCAAATTGTCAACCCGCCATGAGGGGACTTCGTTGATAAGCACACCGCCGACCTCGAGCCGGTCCCATGCACTCATGGCATTGTGGATGCTTGGTGTAAACACGCCGGCATGAATTCCAAAGGAACTGTTGTTGGCGATGGCCAATGCTTCCTCAAAGTGACTGAACGTTCTCATCACAGCCACGGGGCCAAAGGCTTCCTGGCAGGAGAGCGGCTGGTTGTCTGGAACGTCCGCGAGAAGCGTTGCTTCGACGATGGCCCCGTTTCGTTTTCCGCCGCAAAGCAGGCGGGCGCCAGCGTCCACCGCGGAATGTATCCACTCTTCAATCCTGCGCGCTTCGCTTTCCGCGATCATCGGGCCGATGAAGACCGATTCGTCGGTTGGGTCCCCGGAAACCAGGGCACTGACGGCGGCGGTCAGGCGTTCCTCGAGGTTGGCGGCAATTGACTCGTGGACGAGGATGCGTTGGACGGAAACACAGCTCTGCCCGGATTGATAGTAGGCTCCGAAAACAAGGCGGTCCACCACGTCGTCCAGATCAGCGCCCTGATCGACAATACAGGCCGCGTTGCCTCCAAGTTCGAGGACCACCTTCTTTTTTCCGGCACGGGATTTCAGTAGCCAGCCGACCTTCGGGGAGCCGGTGAAGCTGAGCAGCTTCAGGCGCTCATCCGCAGTGAAGGCGCCCGCTTCGGAAACCTCGCAGGGGAGGATGGAAAAGGCGCCCTCTGGCAGGCTGGTCCCGGCGAGGATTTCGCCCATCACCAGTGCCCCGACGGGAGTCCGGCTGTCGGGCTTCAAGATAAAGGGACATCCGGCGGCAATTGCCGGTGCGACCTTGTGGGCGACAAGATTGAGCGGGAAGTTGAAAGGCGTGATAAAGGAACAGGGTCCCACGGGGACCCGTTTGACAAAGCCTCGATAGCCCCGGCTGCGTTCGCTGATCTCAAGATTGAGCATTTCGCCCGTGGGTTGCAGGGCTTCACGGGAGGCAATCTCGAACGTGTCGATCAGGCGCTCCACTTCCCCCCGACTGTCCCGTATGGGTTTGCCGGCCTCAATGCAGAGGATCTGAGCCAGTTCCTCGGAACGTTCCCGGAAACGATTGACGCACTGTCTCAGGATACCAGCCCGTTCAAATGGGCGCAACTGGCGCATGGCGGGAGCCGCCGCCTCCGCGGCCGCTATGGCTTTGTCGATGAGATCCGCATCAGCCAGTGGGACACGGGTTGCGATGTTTCCAGAATATTTGTCCAGAACGGCATTGTCCAGATTTGGAGAAATTGGCTTGCTGGCGAGATACAGAGGATAACAGTCATTCATAAGGGGCCCACTTTGTCGTAGTGTGGCTTTCATTGCAAGCAGAGCTGGTCGTGCAGGGCGGCGCTTTCCCGGGGGATGTCCTTAAATAGAAGCTGTCCGTTTTGCGAGTAATCGACGGGAGCATCGATTAGATGAACACCACCTGCCTTAAACGCCTGATTCATCAGGGAGCCCAAGTCGTCAAGCTTCGCCACGCGATGGCCGGTGGCTCCGTAGCTTTCGGCGTACTTGACAAAATCCGGATTTCCAAACTGCAGGCCAAAATCCGCAAAGCCCATCTGGGCCTGCTTCCAGCGGATCATCCCGTAACTGGAATCGTTGAGGACGAGTACGACAAGGTCCAGCCGCAGACGGACTGCGGTTTCAAGGTCCTGTGAATTCATCATAAAGCCCCCGTCGCCGCAAATCGCCATGACCCGTTTATCCGGATGGACCAGCTTTGCAGCCATGGCGGATGGCAGGCCGGCGCCCATGGTTGCGAGGGCATTGTCCAGCAGGATGGTGTTGGGATGCCGGGCCGGATAGTTTCGGGCAAACCAGATCTTGTATACGCCGTTGTCCAGAGTGATGATGCCATCTTCCGGCATGGTTTCGCGCACGATGCTGACAAGATTTCGCGGCTTGAGAGGAAAGCCGACATCGTCGGCGCCACGCTTTATGTCGTCCCGCAGCCCGTGCGCCATTATCTTGAAGCAGTCGGAATTCCAGTGCGGTTGCGGCTCGGTCCTTTCATTCAGCAGGGAAATGTTAGTCGCAATGTCTCCGAGCAGGCCGGCGTCTGGAAAATAAACAGGGTCGACCTCGGCGGGAAGATAGTTGATGTGGATGACCTTGAAACGGGATCCGTTCATGAAAAAGGGCGGTTTCTCCACCACATCATGGCCCACGTTGAGAATCAGGTCGGCCAGCTCAAGCGCGCGGTGGGGATAATCATCCGACGACATCGCGGCAGTGCCGAGAAATAGCGAATCTGTCTCGTCGGCCACCCCCTTGCCCATCTGTGTCGTGACAAAGGGAATACGCTGCTTTGCAATAAAGTCGCGCAAGGCCCGGCAACAGTCCTTCCTGTTGGCCCCCGCGCCAATGAGGATAACGGGATGGCGGCTTTGCTTCAGGAGCGAGGCCACATGCTCAAGGGCTTGCTTATCCGAAATGGGACGGTGGTGGACACTGGATCGGATCGGCCGCGCTGTCGTTTCCTGGCGTGCCACATCCTCCGGAAGCTCAAGGTGGACGGCGCCTGGGCGCTCTTCCTCAGCTTGTAGAAATGCGTTGCGCACGCGGGCCGGAATGCCATCCGCGCTGATAATCTGATGCGTGGATTTGGTGATGGGTCGCATCATATCGACAACATCGATAATCTGGAACCGGCCTTGCTTGCTGCTGTTGATCGGCTTTTGACCGGTGATCATCACCATGGGCATTGCCCCGAGCTGCGCATAAGCGGCGGCAGTGACAAGGTTGGTGGCTCC